>QAKL01000092.1 GCA_003343815.1 Clostridiales bacterium | reverse complement strand
CAGTGGCAGACAAAAACGCCTACTTTTTTCATTCTGCGCCACCGCCTTTCTCGTATTTTTCGAGTATTTCCATTGCAGGCACGAAATGCCTGTCGCTGCCCATTTTTTTAGGCGCAATACCTAAAGCCAAGCCCAAAAGCTCGGTAAAATAATATATCGGTAAATTATAATCATGATTGTACTTTTTCTTTGCTTCTTCTTGGCGCATGTCTAAATTACCCATGCACATCGGACAGGCGGTAGCGATGCAGTCGGCGCCGCTTTTTTGCGCTGCGAGCAGAATCTTATCGGTCATTTTGACGCCGATCGACGGCTCGCTTGCCGTATGGCTCGCGCCGCAGCATTCGGTTTTGGCGCTCCATGGTAAAACTTCCGCGCCTAAAGCGGTCAAAATCTTATCCATCATGACAGGATCCTCCGCGTCATCGCAAGCTAATTCTTGCGGGCGCGACAATAAACAACCGTAGTATGTCACGACCTTTAAGCCCTTTAGCGGATGGACAATTTGTGCCTGTAATTCGTCATAATTCAGACACTCATCCAACACTTCCAAGATAGATAAAGCGCGGCTTTCGCCTTTATATTCGCGGCCAAGCATTTCTTCGATCGCAGCGCGTTTCTTTTCGTCCTCCTTGGCAGCAATCTGCGCCGCTTTGGAATGTGAATAACACGCCGCGCAGGGGATCGCCACATCTAATCCCGCTTCCTCGGCGATCGCCATATTACGCGCTGCAAGACCAAGCGCTAAATAGGGATTAACTAAATGAGCGCTGGAAGATCCGCAACAATTATAATCGGGAATCTCCCACATTTCAATACCTAACTTTTCACATACAGCCATTGCTGACAGCCCATACTCCACTCCGGTCGAACCTAAAGTACAGCCGGGATAATAAGCGTATTTTTTCATTTATTCTCGGCCTCCTTAAAATCTCTTTCGGCTAACTGAGCGGCACGCTCAAATATAGCCTGCACCTCGTTTTTAGCTTTGATGCTTTCCGGGAGCAAATGTACTTTGTGCTTCGCCAGATAAGGCACGCCGTACTGGACGTCGCGGAATAATTTCCCCGTGGTCAGATTGCGCCCGACGATTAAGCCGACCTCGTAGACGCGGCCGTGGTTTTTGACGCTTTGCAAAAAGACATTATGAAATTTGTCGATGTCTTTTTCCGTGATGATGCCTTTGTGCTTCGCCATGATGCGCAAAGTCTCCATCACATGAGTAATATCGACATTACGCGGACATCTGCACGAGCAAGTCTCGCAAGTCGCGCAAATCCAAATCGCTTTGGAGTTTAGCGCCTCTTCTACTAATCCCTGCTGTACCAAACGCATCACTTGATTGGGCATGATATCCATAAATTCCGCTGCCGGACACCCTGCTGTACATTTGCCACATTGATAACATTTCACTACTTCGACGCGGCTCAGCATGGCTAATTCGTGAGTTAAACCCGCGCTTTTTTCCTGCATTTCGTTTAATGTCACCGTCAACACCCCTTTTTTTCATGCTATGATTATCTTATTTTCACATTTTTTGTGATTTATTTCACATTTTTTGCGATAATGTTAAATTTTCGCATACTTTTTAAAACTATTTTGCCTTATTAATAATCTTATTTTATTATACCTAAACAATAGTCAAAAAAAAATAGTTTTTTCCGAAATGCCGATAAAGATATTAAATAGAACTCATCTGACATATGTGTCTTTGGTTTGCGCAAGCTTACTTATGTCGATGTGATACATTTCACCTTATTTCTTTCACTCTTTATCTCTGGTAAACATATATTACAAGCGTAAAGTAATCTGTATTTTAATTCATTTTCTGAAAGGAGAGATGCTCATGCCTCGCACTTTTCCTTTTGAGGCTCAGCCTTTAGCCTTTGCCCCGACAGCACTGGAGCCCGGGCTCTGCGCGGAAGTGACGCGGGAACATTATATTAATCACTACATGCGCTATATTGACGGCTTAAACCAGACGCTTTCCTCCTACCCTGCTTATCAAAGCTGGTCCTTGGCAAAACTTTGCGCTTTTAGCCAAGCCCTGCCGCAGAGTATCCGCCAAAACATCGCCAATAACGCCGGAGGATGCTTTAATCACGAGCTTTATTGGCACAATATGCGTTCCTCTGCCTGCGATACTGCCGCGCCTACAGGAGCGCTCGGGCAAATGATTGATCAATGTTTCGGCGATTATCAAACTATGCAAAATGATTTTACCCAAGCAGCGCTTAATTTGACAGGTTCGGGCTGGGCATGGCTGATTTGCGACAACAGAAGCGGTAAATTAGCCATTCAATTAAGCGCAAACCAAGCCACGCCGATAAACGGGCGCACGACGCCGATTTTAGCGCTTGATTTATGGGAGCACGCCTACTATGACCAATACCAGAGCAACAAAACAGACTATATCGACGCTTGGTGGCAATTAATCGACTGGGAGAGCGTCAGCGATTTATGGCAGGAGGCTACTAATCCTACCGCAGAAGAGAACACCTATACTTTAGCGCAAAAATTAAAACCGCAAACCTCACCCACGCCCTACGGCTGCAAATCTTCCGTCGAGGCTACCCCTGCCGGCGAAAGCTATTACATGCACAAACACCTGAATACATTTTCCAATCCTTGCGGCGGTAAATCTCACTCCTCCAACAATTATTATTCTGCTAAATCCAGCGCGCGCCGCAGAAAGAAACGCTGAAAAAATACCTTGACTAAGCATTTGCTTAGGCAAGGTATTTTTTATCTTTCGCTATTGTAATAGCGGCATAGCGGCGCCAAAATTTCCTCTAAATGCGCCAGTCTTTCCTCTAATTCTTCCAAACGCCGCGCTAAATCATCACTGCGGCTTGATTTATTCTCCTGATACCCCGGAGACAGATTACCGCTGTTCTTGTGACATAAATCATAGTACTGCCCCGGACCATTTTCCATGTATTGCTGCTGCGCATTAAATGTAATCAGCGCCTGCCCGATTAACATCAGCCAGTTGCCGAGAAGATTTTGGATATTAAACGGCAGTCCCCGTGCCGCCCCATCGCCCAATATATCGCCTAAAGCCAATAATATTTCCGGTGTGATATCCTGTCCGTCCATTTCTCCACCCCTATGTAGCATATGCAAAAAGAATACTTTTGCGTAAAAAACTGCCTTGTCCGCGGACAAAGCAGTTTAAATTAATTTTAATCTTCGTCAGGCACCGCATACATCAAGGGCAGCATAATCGTAATCTGCGCCCCTTCGCCGTAAACGCTTTCGATCCACAGCTGACCTTGGTGCAGATGCACGATTTCCGTAGCAATGGAGAGTCCCAATCCGGTACCGCTTTTTTTGCTGGTGCCTTTATAAAATTTCTCCTTGACCTTGCTCAGATCCTCCGGGGAAATACCGCTGCCGTTATCGGTAATAGAAATATAAATTTTATCATCATCGGTATAGGATTGCAATTCGATTTTGGCGTTTTTCGCACCCTCGGTAAATTTCATCGCATTGTCCACAATATTGATAAATACTTGTTTCAAGCGATTGTAATCACCCAAAATCAACATCCCGTCGTCCTCTAAGCGCAACTGTAAATTAATTTTCTCCTTTTTGGCGCGCTGGGAAAATTGCTTATAAACTTCTTCTAAAAGATCGTCGAGCACCATTTCCTGCATATGCATTTCCAGACGATTAGATTGCAAACGAGAAAAGTCGAGCAAATCGTTAACCAAAATAATCAGCCTGTCCGTTTCATGGCAGATGATTTTTAAGCCTTCGTTTAAAAGTTCCTCATCCTCCGTACCACCGTCCTGCAAAGTTTCGCCCCAGCCTTTAATCGAAGTCAAGGGCGTTCTTAACTCGTGCGAAATTGAGGATATAAAATCGTTTTTTTCTTGGTCGGATTTGGCGATTTCTTTGGACATAATATTGACCGCATCCGCTAACTGCCCGATTTCATCGTCAGTGTACTTGACCGCCGTCACTTTAAAATTACCCATGGTGATTTCCTCGGTGACGCGGATCAATTCTTTGATCGGTATGACGATGCGCTTACTGGTGACAATGGCTAAGGCAAAAGCCAGCGCAATCAAAATAAGCCCGATTAACACCGCAAACGCAAAATAGGTAAAAATGATTTTGTGCGCAGGCTTTAGTGAGGATACATAGCGCAGGACAGCGACGATTTCCTTATCGTCATAAATCGGTGCCGAGACGGAAATGATGCTTTCACCGTATTCATTGCGCCCACGCCAAGATTTTATATGCCCATGCAGCGCTTGATAATAATCATAGCTGTCTACCGTCTCGGTGACATTGGCGCCGGTATTGTCGATGACGACATTGCCTTGCAGATCCAAAAGCTCGACCAATGCGTTTTCGCGCTCGTCGATATTTTCAAAAATAAAATTCGCCTTGTCCGCCGCCGAGCCTGCGGGCGCACTGCGGGAATAAAAAGTTGCCGACTGCGTCGCGTTATTAAGCAAAGTATTTTCGATACCGCCCAAATAATACTGGCTCACGGCTATGATAAACGACGTCTCCAATATTACCAGCACCAGAACGCTAATTAACATATTGTTGCCGATTAGTTTTCTACTGATACTTTTTTGCACGGTTTACTCCTCGCCTCCCCACCAGCGATAGCCATAGCCCCACACCTTTTCGATATAGCGCGGATTGGACGGATCGTCCTCAATTTTTTGTCTGATGCGGCGGATATTTACATCGACGATTTTGAAATCGCCGACATAATTATAGCCCCAGACATTTTGCAGGATCTCGTCGCGGTGAATCGCCTTGTTGGCGTTTTCCATAAAATATTTGACCAAAGCAAACTCGATCGGCGTCAGCTCAATTTCTTTGTCGCGTTTCAAAAGTTTGCGCTCGTTTTGCAAAATAGTGAAAATGCCACTGGTGATATTGCCGCCCTGCTCTTCTTCGACGTTTAACTCTTTGACATTTAAACGGCGCTGCAAAGCGTTAATTCTGGCTAAAAGCTCTTTCGGGCTGAAGGGCTTAACGATGTAATCATCGGC
>QAKL01000095.1 GCA_003343815.1 Clostridiales bacterium | reverse complement strand
GGTATTACCGATTTGCGCGATGAGTCCGACCGTAAAGGTATGCGTATCGTCATCGAACTCAAACGCGATGCCAATCCGCAGATCGTCCTCAATCATCTGTATAAAAATACGCAGATGCAGGATAATTTCGGCGTGATTAATTTGGCACTCGTTAACGGTATGCCGCAGATTTTGACATTGAAGCAGATGCTCACACACTATATCAAGCATCAGGAAGAGGTCATCGTCAGACGTACCAGATTTGATTTGCATAAAGCTGAAGAGCGCGAGCATATCGTTGAGGGCTTGAAAATCGCCGTTGACAATATTGATTTGGTCGTGCAGATCGTCCGCTCTACCCATACCGATGAGGAGTCCAAGCAGAAATTGCATGATGCGCTGGGACTTACTGATAAGCAGGCGCAGGCGGTCATCGACATGCAGCTCAAACGCTTAAACGGTTTGGCTGTCGAAAAATTGGTCGATGAGTTGGAAGAATTGAAAAGGAAAATCGCTTATTATAAGCAGGTTTTGAGTGACGAGGGTATGGTTTTAAGTATTATCAAAGACGAAATCGGCGTCATTCGCCAGAAATACGCCGATGAGCGCCGCACGGAAATCACCGCCGATGAGAACGATTTAGAGGTCG
Source organism: Clostridiales bacterium (assembly GCA_003343815.1). GTDB lineage: Bacteria > Bacillota > Peptococcia > Peptococcales > Peptococcaceae > QAKL01. The sequence continues at coordinate 5,823 of QAKL01000095.1, read as the reverse complement.
AGGATTTGATTGCCGATGAGGACGTCGTCATTACGATAAGCCACACCGGTTATATCAAGCGTGTGCCGATGGATACCTATAAGAGCCAGAAGCGCGGCGGCAAAGGCATCACCGGTATGACGACTAAAGAAGAAGATTTCGTCGAGCAGCTCTTCATCACCTCGACGCATAATTACCTCATGTTCTTTACTAATAACGGTAAATGCTACCGCGTCAAGGTTTACGATATTCCTGAAACCAGCCGCACCTCCAAAGGTACCGCTGTGGTTAATCTCATTAATATCGGTAACGATGAAAAAATTACCGCAGTTATTTCGGTGAAAAATTTTGCCGAAGAAAAATATCTTTTGGCAGTGACGCGTCACGGCTATGTCAAGAAAACTATTTTAAATGAATATGATTCATCCCGTAAAGATGGCCTAATCGCTATCAATCTGGAGGAAGGCGACGAATTGGTCAAAGTAGCTTTGACCGATGGCAAGCAGGAGTTACTTTTGGTGACAGCGTACGGTATGGCGATTCGCTTCAGCGAAGAGGAAGTGCGTCCGATCGGCCGTACCGGTCAGGGCGTCCACGGCATCAAGCTCGAAAAAGGCGATTACGTCCAAGCCATGGATATCGTTCGCGCCGACAGTCAGGTTTTGGTTATCACCGAAAACGGCTACGGCAAACGCACTAAGATTGACGAATACCGCGCGCAGAGCCGTGGCGGCAAAGGTATCCAAACGATTAAGGAAAGCAAGCGTAACGGCAATATCGTCGATATGCTGATTTTAAAAGACGGCGAGGAAATCTTGGCGGTGACGACCGAGGGCATCATCATTCGCTTGCAGGTGGCGGATATTACCTCCTCCGGACGCGCTACGATGGGTGTACTCTTAATGCGCTTAGGCGAAAATGATAAAGTTATCGCGATGGCGAAAGTTATTAACGATAATAACGTCCAGTAAATTTGAATATAAATAAAAAAAGAAGGATTTTATCATCTCATTTTAAAATCCTTCTTTTTTATTGGTTGATTATGTAAAGAGCTTGGTCGTAGTCTTTATTAGCGACAAAAATTTTATATTCAGTTTGATACTCATCTTTTTCGCCAAAAGTACCTATCATACTGCCTCGATTTCCGCGGCTGCCGATATAGCGTGTTTTTACATAATATTTTATACCGTTTTGAGCGAGTTTTTCTTTTGCCTTTAGGTAAATTTCTATATCGTAAGTAAGAAACAGTTCCTTTTTTATAAAGTTAAGCATATGATTTCACCTCAAATTTAGCGATTAAATTATCATATCATAAAAGAGCATTGCTTTCAAGCATTTTGTCATGAATTGCGCATAGTTATTTCACATTTCAAAGCAGGAAAAAATTTTCCTGTTGTCGAATAGAATAATGAATAGATTTTATATAAATTATTAAAAGGGGGAGGAAAAATGAACATGCAGAAATTTACCGCTTTGACCTGCGGCTTGGTTTTATGTCTGGGATTGAGCGGCTGCACTGACAAAAACGATGATCAAAGTAGTAATGACAATACAGCGACTGTTTCATTGGTAGCTTATGACGAGCAAAAAGACAACGATTATACGATCGACTATAAAATAAACGAAACTTCCACCGTTTCAGCTTTTGAGGTGGCTTATGCTTACGAAAATGCTGTAATCGAGGAGGCTTATGCCAAGGAAGCGGTCATCAATACGATGACGCTCGATACCAACGGCAAATTGGTGATTGATTTTAAAGAGGATAAGGTTTTAAATTTAGGTTTAGGCGCGGCTGCTGAGTCGGCTGTCTTTGAAAATTTGATCGAGACGATCGTTTTAAACTGTCCGGAAATTAAGACGATTTATTTCACGATGGACGGCGGCAATTTTGAGACGGGGCATTTATCATTTGCCGCGGATAAAGCCGCTTGGAGCAAGGTCGAATAAAAATGGAAGAATTAACAATAAAACCTATCGCCTATATCCGTAATGATTTTACGGAGAAATTCGGGATCCCCCGCCAGGGAGGATTAATACCCGAATTAAAGGCGAAAATTATTTTTACCGCTGATTATCGTGATCCCGAGGCTTTGCGTGCGATCGAAACCTACAGTCATTTATGGCTCATCTGGGGTTTTTCGGCGAATAAAGACCGTGATTTTCATCCGACGGTGCGCCCGCCGATGCTCGGCGGCAATACGCGCTTGGGTGTTTTTGCCACGCGCTCGCCATACCGCCCCAATCCGTTGGGATTATCGGTAGTATTATTGGATGGTGTCGAAAAAACTGCGGCAGACGGCGTAGTTTTACATGTGTCGGGGGCAGATTTACTGGATGGTACGCCGATTTACGACATCAAGCCCTATCTGCCCTATGTCGACAGCTATCCCGAAGCGATCGGCGGGTTTACCGATCAGATGAATTATGCCGCGCGCAAGCTTAGTGTGGAAATGTCGGACGAACTGCTTGAAAAAATCCCGTCTGAAAAGCGTGCATCTTTATTAAAGGTGCTTTCGCTTGATCCGCGTCCTACCTACCAAAACGATGAAAATCGCGTTTATGGCTTAGCATACGGCGGATATAATATAAAATTTAGAGTCGAAAAGAAAATTTTGATTGTCGAAAATGTTGACAAAATTTAAACATTCACCTATAATAGCTAATTACATACCAAAAAGGTATGTTTTAGCTAAGTAGGTGATTTTTTTATGACTAAAGAAAGGAAAAATGAAATTTTTACAGCTTTTAAAGCAGCTTTTCCTCTCACAGTGCCGATATTTGCCGGTTTTTGGTTTTTAGGGATAACATATGGTATTTATATGAATGTCTTAGGCTTCAGCTTCGTTTATCCGATGTTTATGAGTATGCTCATTTTCGCGGGCTCTATGGAGTTTGTCGCCGCCAATCTTCTTTTGGGTGCATTTACGCCGCTGCACGCGTTATTGCTGACCTTAATGGTGAATGCCCGTCATCTTTTTTACGGTATTTCCATGCTTGATAAATACGGCTCGGTCAAGGGTTGGAAGAAATATTTGCTCATTTTCGGCATGTGCGACGAGAGCTTTTCTATCAATTACACTGCCGAGGCTCCTCATGGCGTCGATAAAGACTGGTTTATGCTCTTTGTTACAGTGCTAAATTATTCCTATTGGGTCAGCGGCGCGATTTTGGGCGGATTATTCGGCTCGTTTCTGACCTTTAATACCGAAGGACTGGAGTTTGTCATGACGGCGATGTTTGCCGTGATTTTCATGGAGCAGTGGCTCAAGGAAAATGACCATACTTCGTCTTTGGCAGGACTTGCGCTTTCTGCTTTATGCTTAATTGTTTTCGGTGCTGACGGTTTTATTTTACCGGCGATGGTGAGTATTTTAGCGGTGCTTACCTTATTGCGCCCTATTTTGGAAAAACGAGGTGAAAGCAGATGAGCATAACAGAGCAAATTATCATGATCGCGATGGTAGTTTTGGGCACGATGGCGACGCGCTTTCTGCCTTTTATCGTTTTCCCTCACGGCAAAGAAACGCCGAAATATGTGCAGTACTTAGGCAAAGCTCTCCCCGGGGCGGTATTTGGTTTATTGGTCGTCTACAGCTTAAAAAGCGTAAGTTTAATCGCTTATCCGCACGGGATCCCCGAATTTATTGCTTTAGCCTTTGTGGTGGTTTTGCACTTTTGGAAACGCCAGATGCTTTTGTCCATCGCAGGCGGGACGGTGCTTTATATGGTTTTAGTGCAAACAGTCTTTTAAAACGCTTAAAATAAGCGTTTTATTTTTTATAAACATTTATTTAACAAAATAAAAACAAATCTGCCCTATGATATAAAAAATCGTGAGAGGCGGAATAATTATGAAAAAAGTATGCGTTATCACCGGAGGCGGCTCGGGGATCGGCTTTGCCGCAGCCAAAGAAATGATCAAGGAAAACTATCATGTGATTTTAGTCGGCAGAAACGCCGCCAAATTAGAAAATGCCGTAAAAGAATTAGAAAATTTAGGCGGCTCGGCAGACGTTTTCAGCTGCGATGTATCCGATCGGGCGGCGTGCTTTAAATTAGCCAAATATGCCGCCGAAACAGGCGAGGTCAAGGCGGTATTACATATCGCGGGCATGAGTCCCCATATGGGAGATGCGGAGAAAATCATGAAAGCCAATGCTTTGGGCACGGTCAATATTAATGACGCTTTTTACCCTGTCATCGCCAAAGGAGGCTGTCTCATTGATACTTCTTCTACTTCTGCTTACATGTCGCCAAGCTTTATCATGCCCAAGAAAGCTTACAAATTAGCCTATACCGATCGGGATAAATTTATGAAAAAAATGATGGCGCGCGTGCATTTATTACCGAAAAAAGTGCAGACGGGCGTATCCTACGGCATCAGCAAACATTTCTGCATCTGGTTTGCCAAAGCAGACGCCAAGCGCTTCGCCCAAAAAGGTGCCCGTGTTTTGAGCGTCACCCCCGGTAATTTTGAGACGCCCTTAGGCTCGTTGGAGCAGGAGGAGGCGAGCAAATATTTAAAATTTGCCGCCGTACAGAGAAACGGCTTGCCTGAGGAAATCGGACCTCTGTACGCGCATTTGTGTGACGAGCGTTTAGGCTATCTGACAGGTACGGATATCTTGTGCGACGGCGGCTGTATCGCAGGCGGTGCTTCAGCTTTCTCCAGATAAGTAAAAAACTTCTCTATTAATAGAGAAGTTTTTTTATGCCCGAAAATTAATGTTCATAAAAATGGATAAACAAAAAATATTTACCCGATATACTCCTTAAATATTACTTGAATTAGGCAGTTTATATTTCCCGTGCTATAATAACTTCATGAAAGACAGACAGGGCCTTGTCTACGATAATATATTTTGCGACTGCCCGATGTGATGTTTACCTTGGCAGGATTATACCCGAAAATTGACATCACCGTCATTGAGCAAAATACTGCGGCGGCGATGCAGAGCATGATCACAGGCGAAAGCGATGTTGCGCTTTTTAATTTAGAGGCAGAGGATGAGCAGAGTTTTCAAAAATTAAGTGAAAACGGCAGAAAAGTGATTCCTCTCTGGGACGAGAAACTTTTCGCCATTATCAGCTCCTCCTCGGATTTGATGCACTATCAGAGCCTTTCTTTAGCCAAGTTGGACGGTAAGCCTTTAGCGATTAATGCCTTTTTCTTTGACGATTACGAGCAGTTGGCTTTTCCGCAGAAATTTCTGCCTCACTGCCGCATCGCCTTTCGCAGCAATAATTTCGAGCTGGTGCAGCAGTATGTGAGCGCCTCCGACGCCTTCAGCTTCGCGTTTATCGGCTATACTAAGGACTTGGAGAAAACATTTTTAGAAAAAATCGCTATTAAGCCGATCAAGGAAAACTTGACCATGCGCTTTTATGCCGTTTACGATGAGAATAATCCGCGCCTAAAGCAAATCGAAATTTTTATAAAAATTTTATGCGACCTTTATGATTTAAAAGACCGTTAAATTATCCACATGTGGATAAAATGCAAAAAACTGCGAAATATTTTTCGCAGTTTTTTGCGTTTTAGAGATCTAATTTCATATCGCCGTCTTTGATCCAGCCGATTTTGCGCAAAATTTGGGCAAAGATAAAGGATAAAATTGCCGGCAGAACAAAGCAGATCAAAATTAACCCCACCCAGTCAAAGGCGGTAATCGCCGCTTTGGTGCCGTTCATGACATCACTCACCCAGCCGGTATATACGCCGATTTGTCCGACTAATCCGCAGGTACCCATACCGGAAGAAATCGCCGGACCGTTCATCTCCAGATGAAAAATGCAAGTAGCAATAGGTCCCGTGATCGCCGAGGCTAGGGTCGCGGGGATCCA
>QAKL01000129.1 GCA_003343815.1 Clostridiales bacterium | reverse complement strand
TTAGCGCAGTTGGTCGGCTTTAGCTACGACAAGGACGGCTTTTACACCGAGTCGCACCCGAAATTAGCTCCCGTGGAAACGCACACGGCAGGTGTCTTTTTAGCCGGTGCTTGCCAAGGACCGAAAGATATCCCCGACACTGTAGCGCAGGCAGGCGCGGCTGCAGTCAAGGTTACGGCTCTTTTATCCAAGGATAAATTAGAAACCGAGCCGAGCGTTTCTAAAGTGGATCAGAGAAACTGTGCCGGCTGTGGGCACTGCGTCAATATTTGCCCGTACCGCGCGATCAGCTTGATTACTATTCAAGAAAAATTAGCGGGCAAAATTATCGAGCGCCAAGTCGCAGACGTAAACAGCAGTCTGTGCCGCGGCTGCGGTGCCTGCACGGTCACCTGCCGCTCCAGCTCGATAGGCTTGAAACACTTTACCAACAAACAAATCTTAGCGGAGGTGGATGCGCTGTGTCTGTAGAAGAAAAAGAGGGCTTCGAGCCGAAAATTTTAGTGTTTGCCTGCAACTGGTGCACTTATGCCGGAGCGGATTTGGCAGGACTCAGCCGTTTGCAGTATCCGCCGAATGTACGCATCTTGCGTGTGCCCTGCTCAGGAAGAGTCAATCCGCAGTTTGTGTTACGCGCGTTTCAGCGCGGGATCGACGGAGTATTGGTCTGCGGATGCCACCCAGGCGACTGCCACTATACGAGCGGCAACTATTTCACGCGCCGCCGCTATTTGCTGATGAAACGCATGCTTGAATTTATGGGCACTGATCCCGAGCGCTTTCAGATTCGCTGGATATCCGGCTCGGAGGGACCGAAATTTCAGGAGGTCATCACCGAGGCTACGTCTACGATCAAAGCTATCGGACCTAATAAAAAAATGCGCGATGATTTGACGATCGAGGCGGCATTTGCCGAGCGAGATGCTCTTGAAAGCGAAGGAGGCGAAAACTGATGCAAAATTTAACCTCAAAAATGCAGGAAACGGCTAAGCACTTGCTTCAAAGCGGCGAAGTCACTGCGGTGATTGGCTGGGAAAAGGGGACGTTTTGGTATCAGTCCACGCCTGTGATGATTACGGATGCAAATGATGTAGAAAAGTTAGTTTGGGACGAATTCTGTCAGCCCAATTTGAGCAAGTATTTGCTCGACTATAAATATAACGACGGTAAAATCGCTATTTTTGTCAAAGGCTGCGACAGCCGTGCCTTTAACCGTTTATTGCAGGATAATCAAATTAAACGCGAAAAAGCTTATCTGATCGGTTTGCCCTGCGAGGGGATGAAAGATCACAAAAAAGCGGCGCTTACGGACGAAAGTGCGCAAAGCGAAGTGCCATTGGCAAAAGTATGCGGGAGCTGCCGTTATCCTAACGCCGTTGTTTTCGACGAATTTTTAGGCGAAAGAACTACGCCTAAAGCTACAGAGAATGATTTCAGCGATGTGCTTGCTTTGGAAGAAATGACGAACGACGAACGCTATCAATTTTGGCAGAAAGAGCATACGAAATGTATCCGCTGCTATGCCTGCCGCAATGCCTGTCCGGCGTGCAACTGTCGCAATTGTATCTTTACAGACAGCAAATCCGGCTGGATCAGCAAAGACGTTAATGCGAGCGAAAACCAATTTTACGCCATTACCCGCGCTACTCACGTCGCAGGGCGCTGCGTGGAGTGCGGACAGTGCGAAATGGTCTGTCCGTCGGATATTCCCATCATGCTGATGAATAAAAAGTATATGAAAGACATTAATGAATTATTCGGCGCTTATGATGCAGGCGTCGATTTAGAGGCACCTGCGCCGCTGGGCAGCTATAAACTCGATGATCCGGAAGAATTTATGTGAGGAGGGACGATAAATGCTTACAATTGAAAAAAGTAAATTGTCAGAAATGCTTGTCTTGCTTAATAATGATTATCAAGTCATCGTCCCGACGAAAGCAGATAATTTGACCCAGTATGCGGCGTATGATAAAGTAGCGGTCCATGAGGCGGAACTTTATTTGGGGGAAAATCCGACGATGTCACCTAAATATTTGTTCTTGCCGCAGTCGGAGGCGATGTATGCTTTTAAAGCAAACGGAAAAAAACTGGCGATTGCTGAATTAACGCCGCAGCAAGAAAAAATGCGTTTGCTTTTTGGTGTGCGCCACTGCGATATCCGCGGAATTGCTTGCTTAGATGAGGTTTTTTTGGATGAGCGCCATGTCGATCCGCAGTATCTGGAGAAACGCAAAAATACCGTTATTATAGCATTAGCCTGCAACGAAACCAAACCGAGTTGCTTTTGCGAGTCAATGGATATAAACCGCACTGAAGCTGACAAAGACGTAGCCGATGTGCAAGTTTACGAGTCTGCCGATAGTTATGCATTCATGGCTTTAAGCAATAAAGGCGAAGCAGTTTTAGCGAAAATAAAGGACTTAGGGAGTGAAAAAGAAATTGCCGCGCCGAAAGTAAGCGAGCAAAAAATTAAAGTCGAAACTAAAGGACTGCCGGAAAAACTTTCCGGGATGTTCTATGATGAGATCTGGAATAATTTCATGTTTAAATGTATCGGCTGCGGTACTTGCACCTTTGTCTGTCCGACATGCTACTGCTTTGATATCAATAATAAAATTCGCGGCGATGAAGGTGTGAAATTGCGCACTTGGGACAGCTGTATGTTTGACGAATATATGCTGATGGCTGGCGGGCACAATCCGCGCCCCACAAAAAAGGAACGCGTGCGTAATCGTTTCCTGCATAAATTGGAATATTTCTATGAAAATTATCAAATGATGCTTTGCACCGGCTGCGGTCGCTGTCTGCAAAAATGTCCGATGAATATCGACATTGTCAAATTTATTAAAACCGTAAATGCCAAATAGGAGGGACGAGAAATGAAAATAGCAACAACCGATGAAATTAAACGTTCCAATGATTTGGAACCTATGGTGGGCAAAGTCGTCAAAATTTTGGAGGAAAGTACGGACGTAAAAACTTTTCGCATTTCAACATTAGACGGTAAAAAGCCCTTTGCGCCGAAACCGGGGCAATTAGGGATGTTTTCTCTGCCGATGATAGGCGAGGCGATGTTTTCCGTGACCAATCAAGGTGATGATTACATCGATATGGCGATCAAAAAAACGGGCGAATTAACCGACGCTCTGCATGAAATCGAAGAGGGGCAGGAAATCGGCATCCGCGGACCATACGGCAACGGCTTTCCGTTAGAGTATTTAAAAGGCAAAGACATTGTCTTTATCGCGGGCGGTATCGGACTGGCTCCTGTCAGAAGCGTCATCATGCATTGCTTAAAAAATCGCGCCGATTACGGCAAATTAACGATCATCTACGGTGCTCGCAGCGTCGAGGATCTGTGCTTTAAGGACGATTTGTTTAATAATTGGCCGAAAGAAGAAAATACCCAAGTTTATGTCACGATCGACCGTCCCCAGGAGGGCTGGGAGGGGCATGTGGGTTTCGTGCCTGACTATATCAAAGAAATCGCGCCCAATCCGCAAATCGCCATCATCTGCGGCCCGCCGGTGATGATTAAATTTTCCCTGCCTGCTTTGACAGGCTTGGGTTTTCAGAGCGACGATGTCATTACGACGCTCGAACTGCGCATGAAATGCGGTATCGGCAAATGCGGCCGCTGCAATATCGGGCATAAGTATGTCTGCTTGGACGGACCTGTTTTCACTTTAACGCAGTTAAACGAAATGCCGAACGAATATTAAAATAAAGCAGGTTTTGCTATAGGCAGAGCCTGCTTTTTTGTGATTGCTGGTGAGAAAATGGATGATATTTTATGGCTCGACGAGCAAGAAAGTGCAGAATTTGAGAAATATTAGCAAATTTACAACCGAATCGGAGCACTCGCGAGGAATTTATGCGAATCATAGCTGAACGCTATGGTGAAATCATTTCATCGGAAGATAGCGGATTTATGTTTCGCTATCACGAGGAGCGTATCAAAGTAAGTTTTTCATCTGACGGTGAAATGACTGTCATGGCGAAAGGAGCGGAGAGCGAGGAGTGGTATATTCCCGAAATAAAGTGGGAATTAGTGCTTATATACGGTGTTACGGCAGAGAAAAAAATGACGAAAGAAATGCGGCGTTCATGCATTATAAAATAGCTTTAATGCGAGAAATTAAACTTAAAAACTAACAAAAATGGCGCTTAAAGCGTCTTTTTTGTTAGTTTTAAATAAAGGCAGGGGAGCTAAGATGCATATATTAGCGGCAATTTTATTATAGCCAAAAACTATATTGATATAGTGATAAACTATGTGCATTTATATTATTTATAAGATATAATCAAGATGTAAGAAAAGTTATCATTATCATATTAAAATACACAAAAGGAAAGGTGATACTATGGTTGATTACAAAAAAGTAGAGCACATTATTGACAGACAGGCCAAAGCCGAGGAAGAGTTTTTGGCTGAGTTTCGCGCCGGAAATTACACGATTAATAATCCGCTCGTGAAATTAAATCCGTATTTGATTACTCCGTTGACCGCAATCATATTGTTTAAAACGCCTATTCGCACCGAGGCGACAATTACCGTTTTGGGCAAAGAGGCTGCGGGCAATATCACTCATACATTCCCGGCAGCAAAAGAGCATATTCTGCCGATTTACGGTCTTTATGCCGATTATGCTAACAAAGTAGAAATCGTTTTAGCAAGCGGTGAAAAAACTGTCGTTACTATTCAAACTGATGTTTTGGAGGAAGACGTACCGAAATCCACTTACATTAAAACTACTCCTGAATATTTCGGCAATAATTTAATGTTCTTAACCGCCGCGATGCACGCGATGCCTGTCGGCTATGATTATCAGGGCGAGGTACGCTGGCACGCCAATTTAAACTTTGCTTTTGACCTTAAACGCATTTCAAACGGACATTTCTTAATCGGTACGGAAAGATTGGTAAAAATGCCGTATTTTACGACCGGACTTTATGAAATGGCGATGAGCGGCAAGATTTTCAAAGAATATGTGATTCCCTGTGGCGGCTATCATCACGATCAGTTTGAGATGCCCGACGGCAATATTTTAGCCTTAACATTTGATTTTTACTCCGGCACTGTTGAGGACGTGTGCGTGCTTTTAGATAAAAATACCGGTGAAATATTAAACAAATGGGACTACAAAGAGGTTTTGCCGCAGTATCCGACAGCTGGTTCGGGCAGTCAGGATGCGCATGACTGGTTTCATAACAACGCCGTCTGGTACGACCAACGCACCAATACTTTGACTTTCTCCGGACGTCATCAGGATGCAGTTATCAACATTGATTACGAGCATGACGAAAACGGCAAGTGCAAACTGAACTGGATCATCGGCGATCCGACCGGCTGGCCGGAAGATATGCAGAAATATTTCTTTAAGCCGGTAGGCGACGGAGAGTTTGGTTGGCAGTATGAGCAGCATGCTTGCGTAATTTTGCCTGACGGCGATGTGATGATGTTTGATAACGGTCACTATCGCTCCAAGGTCAAAGAAAACTATATCCCGAACAGCAAAAACTTCTCTCGCGGCGTGCGTTATCGCATTGACACCGAGAAAATGGAGATTCGCCAGATTTGGCAATATGGTAAAGAAAGAGGAGCCGAGTTCTTCTCCCCATATATCTGCAATGTCGAGTATTACGATGAGGGACACTATCTGGTACACTCCGGCGGTATCGGCTATGAGGACGGCAAAACTTGCGAGGGTATGGCGGTTATGCTTTCGATGCAGCCTAATAACCCGCACAAATATGATTTCAACTCGATTACCTGTGAATTAAAAGACGATGTATTGATGTATGAATTGCATGTCCCGGCTAACTGCTATCGTGCCGAAAAACTCCCCGTTTACTATGCTAATGAAACTATAGAGTTGGGCAAAGGTCAATATTTGGGCGGTTTGATCACGACTAAGCAGGAGAAGATGAAAATTTCTGCGAAAGATAACGGCGCTGAATTGCCGGCAAGATTCAAGTGCCACATCACTGAGGAAAAAGATCGTATTAATGTCAATGCTTTCTTTGAAGAAAACACCATTAACCAAGTTTTGCTTTGTGCGGAAGACGGCAGCGTGATCCGCTACCATATCGATACCGCTCCGGCTAATTTCTTGGCAATGTGCGTCGGTACATTCCAAAAAGCTGACAGCCGCGAAATCGATACCTTTATCAATAAAACCAACTTACACGGCAAATATGAGGTTAAAGTGCTGGCACAGTTAGGTGAGGAAGAGTTCGAAATTTATAAAACCGGCGTTACGATTGAGGCTTAAATAATAAATTTCTGAGAGGATTAGTCCTCTCAGAAATTTAAAAGGTATAATTTATAATGTTTTAATATTCCCAAATAAGCGTAATTATTTCATTCGTTATTTATAGCTTTTTTCAAGGAGGAAATTATCATGGACAATAAAAATATTGATAATGTTTATGATCGTGAAGCTGTGCAATGCACGCCGGGTAAACCTAAGAAGAACTTGGGCTGGCTGCACATTTTGATCGGTTTGGCAATTATTGTTTTTTTCTGGAGTGTACCGCCTTTTGAACCTATTACCAAATTAGGTATGCGTTG
>QAKL01000077.1 GCA_003343815.1 Clostridiales bacterium | reverse complement strand
TTCCGCTGGTATTGGTGTTTCCTACCACTGCAGAGCGTTCCATGATCAGCATACCGTCGTTAAAAAAGCCGCCTCCAGCTGAAGTAGTAGTGTTATTGCGGATATTGCAGTCAGTTAACAGAGCTTTCGAGCTGATTCTTTCATTATATAAACCTGCTCCATAACCTGTTCCACTGGCGCGCTCTATCGAAACTTTTTCCATAACCAGTGTACCTCTGTTATAAATCGCCCGACCTTTACCGCCGTAAACGTTCAAGTTTTTCAAAGTCAAAGTGCCGCTATTGATAATAAGGTTGTCAATTTTTGTAGCGCCATCATTGACAATGCCCTGCTCATTTAATCCGGTCACTTTAGGTGCGATAGTATGATTTGCACCGTCAATGGTCAGCGCAGGTGTACTGCTTGTTAAAATTAAGCCTCTTTCTACGGTGATATTGTCTGTCAGCGTATACGTACCGCCGTTTGCGAAAGCTTGTTGTAATTGCTCAAAAGTGCTGATCTCATTTGCACTTCCCTCGTCTGCCATAGCCATCGGTGCCAAGGTGAGTAACAGGCACAGAGCCAAAATGATGCTTACTGCTTTTCTTTTCATTGGTGTCGTTCCTTTCGATAAAAAATTAAATATTTTCGCCCAAAGCAAAATCACGCTACAGCGTGTCCTCGCTCTCGGAGTGAAAACCCAAAATATATCCAGGAATCGCATAAAGGGGATTTTTTAAAAGCGCATTATAGCTTTGCCTGATTTCATCTAACGCCATCAGCTTGCTTTCAAGCTGCTTTTGCGCCGCCTGATCAAACTCGCCGCCGCGCTCCTGCATCAGCAAAAGCTTATGCTTTTTCACCTGGCTTTCGATATCCTTTAACGTCGCGCGTCTTATCGCGAGCTCGCGATAAGACGTATAAAACCACAAAATCAGAAACGCCAATACCGCGATTCCGGCGATAAACCAGCCCAGCATGGCTGTGCGCATATTTCCCTCACATCCCTTTTGCGATTCTTCTGGAGAGATTATAGCACATTTTCAGCAAAAAAGACGTTTTATGCGTAAAAGGTAGGATTTTTGACGTAAAGCGTAATATTTCTCCTTGCGCAAACATTTACTCTATGCTAAAATAAATTTAACTTTTTTCGAGGTGATAATTATGCATGCAGCCGTATGCGACGACAATATCACTGAACTTTCCCATATCTCCACCATTTTAGAAGAATACCGCGCCACACGCGAAAGTTCATTCAGCTATGAAATTTTTCAAAATGCCTCCGAGCTCTTAGACAATCTCGCAAGCGGTCGTTTTGATTTATTGCTTTTGGACATCATCATGCCTGCATTAAGCGGCATGGAAGCAGCCGGTGAAGTCCGCGCAAACGGGCTCAATCTGCCGATCATTTTTCTCACTTCCTCCCGCGAGTACGCCGTCGAGAGCTACCGCGTAAATGCGGCGGATTACATAATGAAGCCTATCGCTAAAGACGCTTTGTTTGCCGCATTAGACAAGCAGGTGCGTGAGTTTAAATGCGAGGCAGACTATCTCGCCGTAAAAAGCGTCACTAATATCAATAAGCTCTACCTTTCCGAGATAATTTATGTCGAAGTGCGCAATCACCGCCTGCTTTTCACCCTAAGTGACGAGAGCGTCTTAGAGGTCGCAGGCAGTCTGGGCGATTACGAAAAAGATTTGCTCGCGGACGGTGCTTTTTTTAAACCCCACCGCTCCTACATCGTTAATCTATCCTACATCGAGAGTTTGGACAAGGCGGGCTTTCACACGATAAATGCCAAGACTGTGCCTATTTCCCGCGACAGCTTCGCCCGTGCCAAAGCCGCTTATTTAAAATATTTGCTCAAAAAAAAGGCAGGCGAGGACTGATGCCGCATATTTTTTCCGCTGTTATAATCATCGTCTATGCCATCATTGTCATGATGATGCTTTTAAATGTGAAAATCGCTCAGCTGTCCTCCGGCAAGCGAATTTTCTTTTTTATCGGCGCAGCCGTAATCATCGGTGGACAGATAATTGCCCGCTATTATCTAAAGAGCGATTACACAAAATATTATCTGTTGGTAGCGCAATTACCTGTCTTTTTGCTGTTTTTCTTCACCGCGCGCAAAGGCTTTTTGAACACGCTTTTTATCACCTTGACTACCATATTTTTCACCGCTCCCGGCTTAACCTGCGGGCGATTTTTTAATCTACTGGTACCAAATTGGGTAAATATCTACCCATTAGTATGCCTTGCGGTCAATGTTTTCATGCTTTGGCTCATCCGCCGCTATATTCGAGATACGTTTATCTATATTTTCGACACTTTCCGCCCGATAGATATTTTGGGATTTTGCTCGATCCCCCTTTTGTATAATCTCATGGTTTTATCTACCGGCGGTTATATGGCGGATGGCAGCACCCTTTTAAGACTGTTGATCGCTTTAGCGACTATGACCGCGTATTTTCTGCTGATGAATATTTTCCGTCGCAGCGTCGAAATTAATAATCTGAAATACGAGCGCGATATGCTGCAGGTAGTGCTTGATACTTCCGAACAATATTTGCGCGAACAGCGAGCCATCGAGGAGCAGGAGCGCATTTACCGCCACGATATCCGCCACCATTTGTCTTTGATTCACGGCTGGGCGCTTGAGGGCAATACGGAAAGAATCGTCAATTATCTCGCCGAAGTAGAGAGTGAATTAAACGCCATTACGCCTGCACGCTACTGCGAAAACGACACTGTAAACCTCATCCTTACCTCATTCCAGACCCAAGCGGCGCAAAAAGACATCACGCTCTGTATCGACGCCCAGCTGCCGCCCGAAATCCCCATTTCCGACACCGAGCTGTGCTCGCTTTATGCCAATGCTCTGGAAAATGCCATCACCGCCGCCGCCAAGCTCTCTACCGCCAAACTGCGCCGCGTCTATCTGCGCAGTTTTATCCGCGACAGCAAGCTGCTCATTTCCACCGAAAACGCCTATACCGGTACAATCGATACCGACGGCGATTTCATCCGTCCGCAAACTGCCGAGCAAGGACATGGATTTGGGCTCAGAAGTATGGCGGCTATCTGCGAGGCGCACAATGGGCTTTATTCCTTTGAAACGAAAGATAATGTTTTCATCCTGCGCTTGATGCTGCGATTACAATAAAAAACCATGATTGAAAATTCTCAATCATGGTTTTTTATTGTGTCGATTAATAATTTTCCGCGTGTACTTCGAAATAGCTCTGCGGATGAGCGCAAGCTGGACATACCTCCGGCGCTTTGGTGCCGATTACGATATGACCGCAGTTGCGGCATTCCCAGACTTTGACCTCACTTTTGGCAAAGACCTCTGCCGCCTCGATATTGTGCAGTAACGCTCTATAGCGCTCCTCGTGATGCTTCTCGATCTCGCCAACCAAACGGAATTTCGCCGCCAATTCCGGAAATCCTTCCTCCTCGGCAGTTTTGGCGAAATCCTCATACATATCAGTCCATTCGTAATTTTCGCCCTCAGCTGCCGCCGCTAAATTTTCCTTGGTATCGCCGATACCGCACAATTCCTTTAACCACATTTTCGCATGCTCACGCTCATTATCGGCAGTTTTTAAAAATAACGCCGAGATCTGCTCGTAGCCCTCTTTTTTCGCGGTACTTGCAAAATAAGTATATTTATTGCGCGCCTGCGACTCACCGGCAAATGCCGCCTCTAAATTTTTCTCCGTTTTCGTGCCATGGTACTTGTTCATTTTTTTCACTCCTTAATTAAAATTTATGCGTATGCGCATTTTCTTCATCATACTCGCAAAAAGTATATTTTGCAAGTATGACGTGCGCAAAAACATAGAATTGTAACTTTTATTTTGAATTCTGCCAAATATTCCTTGTCATATTTTGCCTATTGTGCTACACTTAATTCGAGGTGATTATGATGTGGAATCCGTATAAATGGCTCGATGATTTAGCTGAAAAATCAGGCTGGTGGGTGGTGCCTGTTTTTATTATCGGTCGTGTCGGTAGCAGATATTTTATGCATAATATGCCAGAAAATATTGTTTGCATAACAGTTATGATATTTTCTGTGGCTCTTGTTTCATTTTTTACTTTTTGTTATTTAAAACAATTTGGAAAATTTGTTCCGTATCGTCGTTTCTTCTTTTATTTGAATATATTTATTTCTGTAATAATATATCCTGCCCTTATATTTTACTTTGTTGAGCAAGATCTTGTCGTCGAGGGCTCGATTATTTTAGGTTTATTTTTTATGATATTTTTAGGTTTGTTACTAATATTACTCAAAATCATCCATCCTAAATTAGAACAAAAACAATCTAAATAAACTTGAGGTGATTATGATGTGGCATCCGTATAAATGGGTTGACGATTTAGCTGAAAAATCAGGCTGGTGGGTTGTGCCGTATGTAATTTTTTTGCGAATTTTCATGTGGAAATTTCTCCATTCTCTATCAGACCAAGAATTCTATACTGTCGCAATTATTCTTTTATCAGCTGTGTTTTTTTGGGGAGCAACTATATTTTTTAAATTATATAAAGATAGTTTTAAATATTATAAAACCTTACTCTATTCTTTTACAGTTATCTATTTTATTGTCTCTCCTATCTATGTGATATACTTCTTAACCTATCATCCGTTGCTAGGTTCCACTATTTCTGCAGCAGCATTTTTAATCTTAGCCTATAGTTATGCGGCAGTTAAGCATTTCAAAGAAAAAGAACAAGGGTAACCCTTGCTCTTTTTCTTTAATTTAAACCATATTCTGTTGTCGTTACTAACCAATGTGTAGGTGTGTCAGTTTTTTCTCCTTTGATATACTCTCCTACTTGTGCGTCAGTAATCACCCCTTCACGCTTTAATATTTCGGCTACTTCTTCATTTTTCGCCGCCAACTCAACTAATAAATTGTCAACTTCCTCAGGATTATTATATAATGATTCAACAATATTTTTGCTTAACTCTTCCGCCTCTTTTTGCCCTTTCTTTGTGTAAAGATATTCTACCCCTTTCTCAGCTAATAATCCTATCACATACCCCGTAGCAATAGTAATTATTGCTGCTCTTGCCGCAGGTAAAGAACATCCTGCCGCAAAAATTGCGATACCTGTCATAGCTGCACCACTGGCTACTATGTTTGCTGCTGTTGCAAAAGTATCAACTCCCAGCTCGCCGTCATCGATAAAATCTCCGTAAGCTACTATTGTCAAATGCGCCGCGTCATATGCTTTATTGGCATGTCCGGCATATTTTAAAATATTAGTCGTCAATAATTGTGAATTAGGTTTAGCAAAGTTTTTCACAGCTTTTCCTGCTTCTTCTTTATTAAGCTTACCATTTTCCTTTTCTACAGCCTTTTGACTCTCTACCAATCCTGCTGTCATGGTATTGCCCAAGCCAGTCCATGTCCAAAACTTTCCCCAAAAATTTGTGTCTTTTCTATGCTGTTTAACAAACATGTCTGATGTTTCTTTAAACCCCTCATCACTCCACTTTACTATTTTACCGTTTGGCATGTATACCCAGCCGCCTTGAAAGCACTCCTTAGCTTGAGCAAGAATGTTTATATTTTGCAAATATTCTTTTGTTGCTAAATAATTCTGCAAAGCATATAAATCCTCTAAATCAACGCCATCATCTTGCACATCATCACTGATAACAATACCTGCATCATCTGTAGCAAATGTATACTTCAAATCATACATTTTGATGAATTTGTCTAATGGAATATTGTCATCCAAAGCCATATCCATCAAAAGTTGGTCGTCAGTTTCTTTTGCTAATGCCCACTTATAGACACTCCGATAAAGTTCAAGCATTTCAGGATATGTTACACTATTCCCATTAGCTAAAAGTAAATCCATAATTAAATTAGCATCACAATAAGCATGATCTTTCAACCACAATATTGACGGCATATGCGTACTGACTCCTAATATCCTTGCACATCTCCAGCCATATACCGCGTCCGGATCTATTAGTTTGCGATTGCATCTTCTACATCGATTTTCACTCACCTAACTCCTCCTCTTATTTTTTAAGATAACCGCGCGCTTATCATCTTCCTATATTTTACATCTAAATACAAATTTTGTCAAGTTATTTTGTAAAATTCTTCTATTTTTCTTGATTCTCCGAATAATCGCCATTTTCGCCATATAAAAAAGCCAAAGCTGAAAAACAGCTTTGGCAGATACATATTCTTTCTAAATTATTTCAGCACCTTTTCCAAGCAAACTAAATTTACCCCGTCGATCCCGTTAAAGCTGCAGGG
>QAKL01000134.1 GCA_003343815.1 Clostridiales bacterium | reverse complement strand
GCCTGCATCGGTGCGGCAATATTCTTTCTATTTATCACTGACGGACACTTCACGCCGGCACACTTACACGCCTGTGCCCAGCTACCATATTTATCAATAGCCACTTGCCGCACCCGACTCGGCACCTCCGAAGATATTGCCACCCCGTCATTTAATGCCGCCGCTTTAACTATCTCCTCCAATACACCCTCATAATGATGCACCTTTCTTCTACTCATCCATAAGTCCTCCATTTCGTATGAATTTTCTGCTCTATATAAAATATACCTGATCAGACACGAAAAGTCAATATTTTACTTTAAAGTTAATTTAATACAATAATCGCTCATTTCATCTGCATTTTGTTTATTTTTTCCAATAAATAAGCAAAAAAATGAGCGTCACAGCTTTCTAAAACAGCTATAACGCTCATTCACCGCTCATTTTTTCACGGTCCATACATGCTATAAAATTATTTATTATTAAAATTCATTTTTCTTATCTCTGCACATTAAACGATCTACCGTACCGCGGACATCATCGCCGTTAAAGAGCACGCTGTACATCTCCTCCGCAATCGGCATCGAAATACTGCTCTTTCGCGCCAAATCCACAGCTGCTCGCGTGGTATTCACACCCTCGACCACCATGCCCATATCACTAAGCACCTGACCCAACTTTTCTCCACGTCCCAGCGCCTCACCGCAGCGGCGATTGCGACTGTGCTCGCTATTACACGTCACCACCAAATCACCAACCCCGGTCAATCCCAAAAATGTCGCGCTCTTTGCCCCGAGCGCCACCCCCAGGCGCGTGATCTCCGCCAGACCGCGTGTCAAAAGCATCGCCTGCGTATTATCGCCATAGCCCAAGCCCACCGCGATTCCGTTAGCCAGCGCAATAATATTCTTTAAAGCACCGCCGATCTCCACGCCGATCAAATCATCATTCGTATACACGCGCAAAGTCGGAGAAATAAACATATCCTGCACCGCCAGCGCCGCTTCTCTCTCGTGCGAAGCCGCCACCAATCCCGTCGGCATCCCGATGCTTACCTCCTCCGCATGGCTCGGTCCGCACAGCGCCACAAAAGGATTATCCGGCAGCACTTCCTCCACCACCTGACTCAAGCGCAAATTTGTACCCAATTCCAATCCTTTCGCCACATTGACCACGATCGCGTCTTTAGCCAGCCACAGCTTAATATCCGAGCTGACCTGCCTTACGCTTTGCGAAGTCACCGCCAGCACAACCATACTTTTGCCACTTACAGCATCTTTTAAATCAGCCGTTACCTGCACACCTTCTGGCAATTCGGCATTCGGCAAATACTTGCTGTTTACACGGCTTTTCTCCATTTCCTCAGCCTGTGCTGTATTCCGGCACCACAAATCCACCGCAATCTTTTTTTTCGCCAAAGAAATAGCCAGCGCCGTTCCCCAGCTGCCGCCGCCTAAAATTGCAACATTTTCCATAATTATCGCTCACTTTCTTTAGGCTTATCTTTTCTCTTACCGATTTTATTCTCCGTACCGTTCATCAGACGCAAAATATTTGCCTTGTGCTTATACACCACATACACGCAGCAAATACCTATTCCCACCACATACTGCCACGGCTCACCCAAAAAGAGCATAATAAACGGACACGACAACGCCGTAATAATCGAGCCTAACGACATATAGCGCGTGGTCCCCGTGATCACCGACAATAATACCACGCAAATCACAAAAGTAAGCGGCGATAAGCACAAAATCACCCCGGCACCCGAGGCCACTCCTTTACCGCCTTTAAAGCGTAAAAAGACATTAAACGTATGCCCCAATATGCAGGCAATACCGGCTAATATCGCACCATTTGCTCCGGCCAAAGCTAAACCTATCCAGGCAGCCAGATAGCCTTTGGCCATATCGCACACCAAAACTATAATTCCGGATTTTATACCCATCACGCGCCAAACATTCGTAAAACCGATATTACCGCTTCCTTGGGACATAATATCCACACCCTGCACTTTTGAGACAATATATCCAAACGGAATTGCACCCAAAAAATAAGCTATAACCACTGCCAAGACTATTTTTAATGCCATTATCCTCACTCCTCATTATCCCTTTTACGAATAACAAACTTAATCGACGTCCCCTCAAAGCCAAAACTCTCGCGAAGCTTATTTTCCAAATATCGTTCATACGAAAAATGCAGCATCTCCGGCTCATTGACAAACAGAACAAATGTAGGAGGTTTCACTCCGGATTGCGTAATATAAAACAATTTCAATCTCTTGCCTTTATCCGTCGGCGGCGGGTTTTGCATCACAGCCTCGCGCAAAATATCATTAAGCACACTCGTCGCAATGCGTACATTCTGCTGCTCCGCCACATACTTCACCAATTCCAATATCTTATGCACCCTCTGTTTCGTCTCCGCCGAAACAAACACAATCGGCGCATACGACATAAACTGCAAATTCACCCGCAGATTTTTCTCAAACTCCGTATACGTCTTATCATTCTTCTCGACCAGATCCCACTTGTTGACGACCAAAATCAAGCCCTTGCCCTGCTCATGCGCATATCCTGCGATCTTTTTATCCTGCTCGATCAATCCCTCTTCGGCGTTAATCACCATCAAAACCACATCCGAGCGGTCAACCGCCCTAAGCGAACGCAAGACACTATATTTCTCCGTTGTCTCAAACACCTTGCCGCGCTTGCGCATACCTGCCGTATCAATAATCGCATACTCCTGCCCATCGCGCTCAAACGTCGTATCTATCGCATCTCTCGTCGTTCCGGCTACATCGCTTACGATACATCTGTCCTGCCCCAAAATCGCATTGGTTAATGACGACTTACCCACATTCGGTCTGCCGATTACCGCAATTTTAATCACATCAGGATCATAGTCCTCCTCCTTAAAATCACCGAGCCGCGCCAGTATTTCATCCAGCAGATCGCCCGTATTCATGCCGTGACTCGCCGAAATCGGATAAAACTCCCCCAATCCCAGCTCATAATACTCAAACAATTTCTCCGGATTCGAATAATCCTCAATCTTATTAATAACCAGCATGACGTCCTTTTTCGTGCGCATCAGCATATGCGCCACCTCAGCGTCCTCCGCCGTAATTCCTGCCTGCCCATCGCAGACAAACAAAATCAAATCAGCTTCCTCGATCGCGATCTGCGCCTGCTTTTTCACCGACACCAAAATATTATCCTTCGACATCATCTCGATACCGCCGGTATCTATCAAAGTAAACGTCTTGCCGTTCCACTCCACATCCTGATAGAGTCTGTCGCGCGTGATCCCCGGCGTATCCTCCACGATCGCTAATTTAGTTTTAGTTAAACGATTAAACAATGTCGACTTGCCCACATTCGGCCGTCCCACTATTGCTACGATTGGCTTCATAATCATATCCTCCTAAAGCATACTATAAATATTATCCCTCAAAACAGCTTAATTGTCAAGCATTTCTCGCTTTCAAGCCCTCCAAGCGCCAATTTTTAGCTAAAAATCTCGCATAAAATTATCTCATACGCCAATTTTAATTTTCCCCCCGCAAGCGGTCATTTTGTGTTATACTTAAAGAAAAACCAAAGGAGCTTCCTTATGAATTTCACAGGCTTAGTTATCAGCATTGCCGTTTTTCTCTTAATCGGGATTTTCCATCCCATCGTCATCAAATGCGAATATTACTTTTCCGAGCGCTGCTGGCCCGTATTTCTCTTGGCCGGCATCATCAGCATTATCCTTTCTTTGATGACCGCCAATACCATTCTCTCCTCCGTCTTAGGCGCCCTCGGCTGCTCTTTCTTTTGGAGCATAGGCGAATTGCACGAGCAACGCAAACGCGTCGAACGCGGCTGGTTTCCCGAAAATCCCAAACGCAAAAAACCATAAAAAAACAGGCCAAACAAAAGTTTGACCTGTTTTTTTATCTTATAAGAAATACTCAACGCCGCTTTTAAAGATCTCCTGATCTTTCGCCCCGTAAATATTCTTTGCTACATTCCTGCCGATACGCTCGCTATGCCCCATCTTGCCCAATACTCGGCCGTCAGG
This sequence comes from Clostridiales bacterium, assembly GCA_003343815.1. GTDB lineage: Bacteria > Bacillota > Peptococcia > Peptococcales > Peptococcaceae > QAKL01. The sequence continues at coordinate 2,769 of QAKL01000134.1, read as the reverse complement.
ACTCAAAATACCCTCGACCGCATAAACAGAGCCGTTCGGATTAAAGTCGATATCCATCGACGGCATATTTGTGAAATCCACATACTGCGTCGCGACTTGTCCGTTTTGAATGAGCTTCTGCAATAACTCCTCCTCGCAGACGAACCGTCCCTCACCGTGTGAAATCGCAACTGTATGCACCTCGCCTACCTTAGTATGCATTAGCCACGGCGAATTATTAGAGGCAATCCTCGTCGACACATAGCGCGACTGATGCCGATTAATATTATTAAACGTCAAAGTCGGGCAGTGCTTATCCATCTCTTTGATCTCGCCAAAAGGCACCAGCCCCAGCTTAATCAGCGCCTGAAAGCCATTACAAATACCCAGCGCCAATCCGTCGCGTTTATAGAGCAAATCATGAATATCATCTTTCAGTTGCTCATGACGTAAAAACGCCGAAATAAACTTCCCGCTGCCCTCCGGCTCATCACCAAACGAAAAACCGCCCGGCAAAATCAGCATTTGCGCCTGCGCCAGTGCCTCATGCAAACGCTTAATCGAGTCCTCAAGCATTTCTGCCGTTAAATTAGCGATCACCACGACCTCGGCTTCACCGCCCGCAGCTTTCACTTGACGCGCTGTATCATACTCACAGTTTGTTCCCGGAAATACCGGAATTACCGCTTTCGGCTTCGCCGTTTTCTGCGTGCTTTTAAAGGTTTTATTCGCCTCAAAACTAATTAACGGCGCATTTCCGCTATCTTTCGTCTTACTGGGGAATACCGCCTCCAAAGGCTCGCTCCACTTAGCATAAATATCTGCCAAAGCCACGCTTTTTTCACCCAAGCTCAAGCTTTCCTCAACTACGGTCTCACCCAAAAGCAAACTTCCGGCGATCGCCTCGTCGCTTTCATAAATAATACCGCCGTAATTTCTGGCAAATATCGTCCGCTCATCCAGTACATCCGCATATTTAAAGCCGATACGATTACCAAATGCCATCTTCATGACACCCTCGGCGATACCGCCTTTGCCCAGCGCCCACGCCGCATAAATCCTGCCTGCTTTCACAGCCTCGGTGAAATGTAAAAATCCTTGGCGGATCAGCGTCATATTCGGACGACCGAATTTATCATACGGTGCCGCCAGTAAATATACTTTATGCCCCGGCTTTTTAAATTCCGGTGAAATAACTCTCTGGGCATCCGTAATACCCGCCGCAAAAGAAACCAACGTCGGCGGCACATCTAAATCCAAGAACGACCCGCTCATCGAGTCCTTGCCGCCGATTGCCGCAATCCCGAAATCCATTTGCGCTCTTAACGCGCCCAATAACGCACTTACCGGCATCGCCCAGCGCTTCGCCTCACCACGCAAATTAGGGAAATATTCCTGAAATGTCAGCCACGCCTGCTCAAGCGTTCCGCCCGCAGCTATCAATTTCGCCAACGACTCCGTCACCGCGCACATCGCGCCCAAGTACTGATTGCTCTGGCTCAAATACGGATCAAATCCATACGACAACAGCGATGCCGTTTCACTCTCAGCGCCTAACATCGGCAATTTTGCACTCATCGTCTGAATCGGCGTATCCTGATACTTACCGCCCAAAGGCATAACTACAGTACCCGCCCCGATCGAAGAGTCAAACTGCTCTGTAAGCCCGCGCTTCGAGCAAATATTCAAATCCTGCGCCATCGCCTTATAGCGCTCCTCAAATGCTATATCGCGCGTCAATTCTTCCTGCCCGTAAATCCCGCCTGCGAGCTCTACTTTCACAGTTTTCACCGCACCGGCCGAGTTCAAAAACTCACGGCTTAAATCCACGATAATTTTATCATTATACGTCATCACCAAGCGTTTTTCCGCGGTGACTTCAGCCACGACCGTAGCCTCCAAATTTTCTTTCGCCGCCGCTTGGATAAATTTCTCGACATTTTCTGCTGCAATCACTACTGCCATACGCTCCTGCGACTCGCTTATCGCCAGTTCCGTCGCATTCAAGCCCTCGTATTTTTTCGGCACCGCATTCAAATTAATCTTTAATCCGTCTGCCAATTCGCCGATAGCGACCGACACACCGCCTGCGCCGAAATCATTGCAGCGCTTGATGAGCTTGGAAATCTCGCCGTTACGGAAAAGACGTTGGATTTTGCGCTCCTCCACAGGATTGCCCTTTTGCACCTCGGCTCCGCATGAGGCTAGCGATTCCGCCGTGTGACTTTTCGAGGAGCCCGTCGCTCCGCCGCAGCCGTCGCGCCCGGTTCGTCCTCCCAAAAGCACCACCAAATCTCCAGCCTCAGGCACCAATCTCACGACATTTTCCACCGGAGCCGCGCCCAAAACCGCGCCGATTTCCATACGTTTCGCCGCATATCCCGGATGATAAACCTCATCTACCAATCCCGTCGCCAAACCGATTTGATTACCATAGGACGAATACCCTTTCGCCGCTAATGTCGTAATGCGTCTTTGCGGCAATTTCCCGGGAATCGTATCTTCAAGCGGTGTACGCGGATCGGCTGCTCCCGTGACGCGCATCGCCTGATAAACATACGCTCTACCCGAAAGAGGGTCGCGAATCGCCCCGCCCAAGCAAGTCGCCGCCCCGCCGAAAGGCTCAATCTCCGTCGGATGATTGTGCGTTTCATTTTTAAACATAAACAGCCAATCCTCCGCGCCATGATCAGTTTTCGCCTTCACCTTGACGCTGCAGGCGTTAATCTCTTCGCTTTCATCCAAATTATTTAAAATTCCGCGTTTTTTCAGTGCCTTAGCGCCGATAGT
>QAKL01000137.1 GCA_003343815.1 Clostridiales bacterium | reverse complement strand
ACTGCTGCTGCCCGCTTAGTCGAGCAAGAAAAAGTTGATGTAGTTTTAGGCAGCTGGGGCTCCAGCTTCTCTATCGCAGCCGGTGACAGCTTCAAAAATTCCGAAACCCCGGCTATCGGCTGCTCCTGCACCAATGTCCAGGTAACTGCCGGCAATGACTATTATTTCCGTGTTTGCTTTATCGATCCTTTCCAAGGAAAAGTTATGGCAAACTATGCTTACAAAAACTGCGGCGCTAAAAAAGCAGCTGTTTTAACCGAAGTATCCAATGACTACTCTGTAGGCTTGGCTAACTTCTTCAAAGAGTCCTTTAAATCCTTAACCGGCGATGAAAACGCCATCGTAGCCGAGGCTTCCTACAACACCGGCGACCAGGATTTCACCGCTCAGTTAAACAACGTCATGAAAGCTAACCCGGACATCATCTTTGCTCCCGGCAACTACACCGAGTGTGCTTTGCTCATGCAGCAGGCTCGTCAATTAGGCTATGAAGACATCATCTTTTTAGGCGGTGATACTTGGGAAACTCAGCCGTTAATTGATGTCGGCGGCGCTGATGTCGAGGGCTGCGTATTCTCCACTTTCTTTGATGAAAACGCTAAATTAAACGACGAAACCACCAAATTCTTAGAAGCTTATGCCGAGAAATATGATGATTCTCCGGCTGCAGTTACTGCTTTAGGCTATGATGCTTACTTAGCCGCTATCAAAGCTATCGAAGCTGCCGGTACTACCGACGGTCCTGCAGTCAGAGACGCTTTAGCGGCATTAACCTTTGACGGCTGCACCGGCACTATTTCCTTTGACGAAAACGGCGATGCCAACAAAACCGAAGCTATCTTGAAAACTGTCAAAGATGGCAAATTCACTTACATGGATACCGTTACCGTTGACTAATTTTCCAAGCGAGCGGTCACACTGACTGCTCGCTCTTTTCTTTATTTGCTCCAAAGCACATTTGCGTAAATTTTTTGAGGTGATAATATGTCTTTCACGATAAGTGAACTTTTGCAGCAACTGGCCAACGGTCTGACCTTAGGCAGCCTTTACGCCTTGGTTGCGATAGGTTATACAATGGTTTACGGTATTCTCCGACTGATCAATTTCGCCCACGGCGATATTTTTATGATGAGTATGTATTTTGCCTTTTATGCTATTTCCGTATTCTATCTTCCTTGGTACATAGCGGTAGTTTTGGTTATTTTAGCTACCGGTCTTTTAGGCGTCATTATCGAAAGATGTGCTTACAAGCCCCTGCGTGAGGCTCCGCGTATCTCGTTAATGATTTCCTCTATCGGCGTATCATATTTATTGGAAAACTTGGCTATCGTGTTATTTACCGGTATCCAAAAGAATTTCCCCAGCATCCCGCTTTTTCAGGATATTATCACGATCGGCAGCATCCGTATGCAGAGATTAACTATCTTGGTGCCGATCATCACAGCGGTAATCGCTGTTGTGCTTTTGTATTTAATCAATCATACCAAAACCGGCTTAGCCATGCGCGCTGCCAGCAAGGATTTAGAGGCTGCGAAATTAATGGGTATCAACATTAACCGCACCATTGCTATGACTTTCTTTATCGGCTCGATTTTAGCGGCAACCGGCGCTATCATGTGGGGATTGAAATACCCGCAGATCCAAGCCTACGTCGGCACCATGCCCGGTTTAAAATGCTTCATCGCCGCGGTTATCGGCGGTATCGGCAATATCAAAGGTGCTATCGTGGGCGCGCTGCTGCTCGGTATGATGGAAATTTTAATCGTCTTTTTCCTACCGGGATTAACCGGTTATAAAGACGCTTTTGCGTTTATCGCATTGGTTGTAATTTTACTCTGGAAGCCTACCGGTATTTTAGGCGAAAAAATTGCTGAGAAAGTGTGATGTACCGTATGAAATCAATTAATAATAATTCACATCGTAAGCGGGACATAATCTTGACAATTATTGCCTCCTTACTGTTTGTGGCTTTCTGCTACATGCTGGACGCCGGCTTGATTCCCGGCGCAGGCTCTTACCAAGTGCGTATCCTCAGATTGTGCTTTGTGTATACCATCTTGGGCTTATCGATGAACTTAATCAACGGCTTTACCGGCCAGTTTTCTTTAGGTCAGCCAGGTTTTATGGCTATCGGCGCGTATGTCACCGCGCTTTTGGTCTTATCTCCGGCGCAAAAAGCCGCCTGCTTTTACATTACCCCGATCGTTCCTTGGCTGGCTGACGTCCAACTGCCGTTTATCGTCGCTTTATTATTAGGCGGCTTGGCTGCGGCTTTTGTTTCGTTTTTGATCGGCTTCCCTGTCTTGCGTTTGCGCGGTGACTATTTGGCGATCGCTACTTTGGGCTTTTCAGAGATCATCCGCGTTATGATTACCAACGCTCAAAGCGTAACAAACGGTTCCTTAGGTTTAAAAGGTATCCCCTCCAACGCCAATATCTGGTTTACTTTAGCCACTGCCGTTTTGGTCGTCATTTTCGTGGTGCGCTTAATGAAAACCAGCTACGGTCGCGCTTTCAAAGCTATCCGCGATGATGATATCGCCGCCGAAGCTATGGGTGTTTCGCTCTTTAAGCATAAATTACTATCGTTCATCATCGGCGGCTTTTTAGCAGGTATCGGCGGCGGCTTATTAGCCAGCGTCGTCGGCGCTATCGATCCTCTGCAATTCCGCTTTATCTTAGTTTACGATATTTTGTTAATCGTCGTTTTAGGCGGTATGGGCAGCATCACCGGTACGATCGTCGCCGCATTTATCATCACTATCGCCAAAGAATATTTGCGCTTCTTGGACAACGGATTCGATTTATTCTTCATCCACGTCCCGGCTATCAGCGGTATGCGTATGCTGGTCTTCTCCGTTTTCCTGATGATCATCATTCTTTTCTTCCGCAACGGCATCTTTGGCTCCAAAGAATTTTCCTGGCAAGGACTGTTTGATCTGATTAAAAATATTCCGAGCCGCCTCAAAGCCTTATTCTCCCGCAAAAAAGGAGGCGCAAAAGAATAATGAATATATTACGAGTTGACAATGCAACCATGCGTTTCGGCGGCGTCACCGCTGTAAATGCTTTAAACCTCCATGTCGATCAAGGCGAAATCGTCGCGGTCATCGGTCCGAACGGCGCCGGTAAAACCACCGCCTTTAACATGATGACCGGCGTTTACACCCCCACCGAAGGCAAAATTTATCTGACCGACAAACAAGGCACCGAGCACGATATTACCGGAATGCGCCCGGACAAAATTTCGCACTTGGGCATCGCCCGTACTTTCCAAAACATCCGTTTATTCAAAGAAATGAACGTTCTGGACAACGTCCTTTTGGCGAGCCACGCCAGCGTGAAATCCAACTGGTTCAGTGCGGTGCTGAATTATCCAATTTACTACAAAGAAGAGCGCGCCATGCGCAAACATGCTTTGGAGCTCTTAGATCTCTTAGGTCTCTCGCAGTACCAAAACGACATGCCCGGCTCGCTCCCCTACGGTTTGCAGAGACGTCTGGAAATCGCCCGCGCTTTAGCGACTGATCCACAGTTATTGCTGCTTGACGAACCGGCAGCCGGCATGAACCCCAAAGAAACCGAGGATTTGACGGCGTTTATCAAGCAAATCCATAAAGATATGCAGCTCACGATTTTACTAATCGAGCACCATATGCAGTTGGTCATGGATATTTCCGACCGCATTTACGTTTTGGATTTCGGCGTCACCATCGCTAACGGCTTACCTGCGGAAATCCAAAATAACCCGAAAGTTATTGAAGCGTACTTAGGAGGTGACATCGATGCTTAAAATTAAAGATTTAGTCGTTTCCTACGGCGGTATTGAAGCTGTCAAGAGCATTTCTTTCGATGTCCCTGATGGCGAAATCGTTACCTTAATCGGAGCCAACGGCGCCGGTAAAAGCACCACTTTGCGCACTATTGCAGGACTCGTTAAACCCAAAAGCGGCAGTATTATGTTCGACGGTGAGGAATTAATCGGCAAATCCACCGAAGATATCGTCAAACGCGGCATTACCCTCTCCCCTGAGGGGCGCCACGTTTTCCCTGATATGACCGTTTTGGAAAACTTAAAAGTCGGCGCTTACACCCGCAAGGATAAGTATAACGATGATATCGAGCTGATTTACACCCTTTTTCCGCGTTTAAAAGAGCGCCATTGGCAATTAGCCGGGACGCTATCCGGCGGCGAGCAGCAGATGCTCGCTATCGGCCGCGCGATGATGGCTAAGCCTAAGCTTTTGATGCTTGACGAGCCGTCCTTGGGCCTGGCGCCGTTAGTCGTCAAAGGAATATTTGACATAATCCAAGAATTAAACAAACAAGGCGTGACAATTCTTTTAGTAGAACAGAACGCAAATATGGCTCTCCATGTCGCCGATAACGGCTACGTCCTGGAGACAGGCACTATTTCTATGAAAGGCACCGGCTTGGAATTGTTGCAAAACGAGTCCGTGAAAGAAGCCTACCTCGGCAAAAGCAAATAAAATTTACCTTATCAACCCTAAATTTACGCAAAGCAAGAGACACAGCAACAATCGGCTGTGTCTCTTATTGTTTTCCCCTGAAAAATGTGCTATGATAATCTTAAATCTCTCCAAGGACGTGATCATTATGAATCGCTATATAGCTTTGCTGCGCGGCATTAATATCAACGGCAAAAATAAAATTTCCATGGCAGAATTAAAATCCGTGCTCAATGAAAATGATTTCATAGATGTGCAAAGTTATCTCAACAGCGGCAATATCATTTTCTCGACAGCTATCAACTCAGAAGAAAGCCTTGCTCAGAAAATAAAGTCTCTAATAGCTGAGCATTTCGGTTTAGATATTCTCGTTTTTATTATCTCGCAGCAGGATTTATCCGACATCTTAGCCCACGCCCCCGCTTGGTGGGGGACGGCTGATCAGGCCATCTATGACAATTTAATTTTCGTCCTTTCTTCTATAGCCGCTACCGATATCGCTGCAAAAATTGGCGCGCCGACTGCCGATCTGGAGCAAATCCTGATTTACGAAAATGTTATCTTTTGGTCGTTTGACCGTAAAAAATACGCTAAAGCTAACTGGTGGAAAAAAACAGCCCAAAACGGCATTACAGAAACGCTGACTGTCCGCACCGCCAATACTTTAAGAAAAATCGTTAACCTGTAGCGCATACAAAAAAACGAATTGCACCATGCAATTCGTTTTTTTCTTTTTTGAATTATTTAGCTTACTCAGCTAAAACTTTGTCAATCAAATCGCGCAAAGTTTCTAATTCTTCCTTGGTCAAAGTCACTCCTTTGCCCATTTTTTCATGATTGGGATCCCAATCACGAATATCATATTTCGGCTGGGCATCGTTAAAGCTGACTAAATTCAGTTCTTTATTCCACCCACGGCTGCTTTCGGAAACCACTCCGAAATGACGCACGATTTCAAACTTAAACTCTCCGCCACGCGGCATCGTTACCATCTCCATAAATTATAATCTTTCCAAATATTTGTCCTGAAACGCTTTGATTTCGTCCTCGGTCAACCCGATAGCTTTTGTTAGAAACGCTTCAGGCGTACCATAGTTTGCCTTTACTGTATCCAAAAATTTGCCCAAATATTCTTTGCGCACGCCAAGCAATGCATCAATGGCCTTTAAGCTGTCCTCGCTCATTTTTGCCGCTTTAGCGCCCATCAATTTCTCCACC
>QAKL01000112.1 GCA_003343815.1 Clostridiales bacterium | reverse complement strand
GTTAGGGTGATTGTTAAGAGGGTTTAAGGGGGGAAATCGAATCCCCCCTAACCCTCTTAACGAAAAAGTTTTTTGTGTTTTTCTTTTTTGTAAACTTACAAAAACCATACTGTTTTAATCTAACTTAAAAAAGTTTACGAAAAATTTAACTTTTCTCTTGACAAAGAGTAAAATACTGTTATAATAAGTGTATCAAATGTATTATTTGAAATAGTACAAGCAAAACAACTAATACACATATTACACTTAGGGGGTGAGCACTTGCTGAACATTGATGTGAAAAGCAGAAAGCCTATCTATGAGCAGATCATTGACAGTATCAAAGAGCTTATTATCCAAGGCATCTGGCCCAGAGATACTCAGCTGCCGAGTGTGCGGCAATTAGCCGGGGATTTGGCGATAAATCCTAATACGATCCAAAAGGCCTATAGTGAGTTGGAAAGACAGGGTATTATTTATTCGATGAAAAGTAAGGGCAGCTTTGTCGCCAGCTCTGTAGATGAACTCAGGGGCGAGCGCAAAGCAGAGCTGGTAGAGGAATTGGGCAAAACTTTGCATGAGTTAGAGTCTTTGGGGATGAGCTATGAGGAAGCCGCAGATATTTTGCGCGGTGCTTGGAAAGGAGAAAAAAATGATTAGAATTGAAAATTTAAGCAAATCATTTGGCGGCATCAAAGCTATGGATAATGTCACCGCCGAAATTCAAAACAGCTCGATTTTCGGTCTGATCGGTTCCAACGGTGCCGGCAAATCTACTTTGATGCGGCTTTTATGCGGGATCTATCGGCCTGATAGCGGAACTGTGACGATTGACGGCGAGGAGGTTTACGAAAATACGAAAGTTAAGGAAAGGATTTTCTATATCTCCGACGATCAATATTATTTTCATAACGGCAATATGGATGATTTGGCGAAGTATTACAGTTTGATTTATCCCAAATTTTCTTTTGAGGAATATAATAAGCTCCGCGAGGCATTTAAGCTGGACGGGCGGCGTAAATTAAGCACTTTTTCCAAAGGTATGCAAAAGCAGGCGCATATCGTTTTGGCATTGGCGAGCAATACAGATTATCTGCTCTGCGACGAGACTTTTGACGGACTTGATCCGGTGATGCGCCAGGCAGTGAAAAAGCTTTTGGCGGAGGCAGTCATCGAGCGGGATTTGACACCGATTATTGCATCGCACAATTTGCGTGAATTAGAGGATATTTGCGATCATGTGGGGCTTTTGCATGAGGGTGGAATTATCTTTAATCAGGAGATTGATAATTTGCGTCTGGGCACGCACAAAATCCAGTGCGCTTTTAAAGAACCTAAAGCGAAAGAGGATTTTAAAGGTTTGGATATTTTACATTATGAAAATTACGGCTCTTTGAGTGTCATGATTATTCGCGGAAGCGTAGAGCGCACGCAAAAGGTGATTGATAAATTTGCGCCGCTTTACAGCGAGGTCGTGCCGATGAGTCTGGAAGAAATCTTTATCAGTGAAATGGAGGTGCGCGGCTATGACAGCGAAGGCATCAATCTCTAAAAATAAGCTTTTCAGTATGAAATATTTTAAGCATACCTTCCGCTCCTACTGGTGGCTGGCGGTGATTGCGGCGATAATTTACGCTATAGCAGGGCCTCTCATTCTCTGGATGGCCGCGGCTAATACGCGGAAATACGCTATTTTGCGCGCCGATAATGATTTGAAAGAGGAGATCGTCAGATTAGTACAGCAATGGTTTGGGCTAAACGGCGTCATGAGCTACTATATTATCGCGATGTTTTTGGCGGTAGTTTTTGCTTTGGTGACGTGGAGCTATCTGCATAGTAAAAAGCAGATAAATTTTTATCACGCGCAGCCGATCAGCCGTGAAAGTTTGTTCCTTAATAATATTTTAGTCGGTATCGCCATTAATATCGGACCTATGCTGGTGATGTATGCTCTTTCTTTGTTAATCGGCATAGGCTACGGCGGGCTATCGTCGGTGCCGTGGCAGATAGCACTTGTTCATCCGGTGAGAATATTTTTATTCTTTATGCTGAGCTATTCTTTGGCAGTTTTGGCAGCGCAGCTGACCGGAACGGTTTTGACGCAGTTTGGCATGAGCGCGGTGCTGCATTTTGGGCTGATGAGCTTCCTTTTGGTCGCGGTTTTGGCGTTACAGACATTTTTGGATACGTTCGACGGCAGCGCGGCTTTTGAACGGATTTGGTATTTGTCTCCTTTAAGCAACTGCATTTATTGGTTCACTGAGCCGGGGATGAGTTTTGATACAGCCGGGAATATATATTTGCCGGGTTTAGGCGTAAAGTGGATTTTGTGGATGGTTGCGATTACGGCAGTAGCTTTTATTGCGGCATTTATCGCCTATAAAAAACGGGCCAGCGAGAGTGCAGGTACGCCGCTCATTTTCGGCTTTACCAAGCCTATCGTCGAATTTTTGCTGATGTTCTGCGTGGCTACTTTGGCAGGTATCGCTTTCTTAGAAGTCAGCGGCAAATTCTTCTTCGTAGTCGGGGTGGTCTTGTTTGCGGTTTTGACGCATATGTTCTGCCAAGTTGTTTACTCCAAGGATTTCAAAGCGATGTTTGCCAATAAAAAATATTTGCTTGGCTTTGTGGCGGCGCTTTTGCTGTTCTTTGGCGCGATGTATACCGATTTATTCGGTTACGACAGCTATGTGCCCCAGAGCGATAAGGTAAGCGCCATTCAAATAGACCTGCGCTCTATTGATAACAGAAGCACGCGCTACGCTTTAAATACCTCTGACGGCAATATCTATACCGATGCCAACGATATTGAGCTTTTATTGGCGATAGCCGATCAGGTGACGGAGAGTGAGCATTATTATCGCAACAGTAATTTATATAGTAATGATTATTTGAACGATAGTATGTACCAAAATACGATGACTCTGCGCTATACCTATATCACTTCTTCGGGGCGCAAGATCAACCGTGAGTATAATCAAGTGCCGATTGAGGAGTTTAAGCAGGATTTCTTGGCTTTGTATAACCAAAGCAGCTTTAAGCGCAATGTCTACGGACAGATTTTAAATCTGCAAGTCGGTGACATCTGCGGCTATGATCTGCGTAATATTATCTATAGCGACTTTATCCGCAATAGCGGAGCTGATGTCGACGATACGCTTAACTACGGTTATTCCAGCGGCTATGGCTACAGCGACGGCAAATATACGGCGAAATTGTTAGACGCGATGAAATTAGACGCTATGCAGCGCTCGAGTGATGATTTCCCGATGATGCCGCTTTATGCTCTCGATATGGAAATCTCTGATGAAGCAAACAAGGAAAGAGGCAACAGAGTCTATACTTGGGTAGTTTATTCCGCTGATAAGAATACGATAGCGATAATTGATAAAATGGCGGCGGAATATAATTTTGCGGCTGTAGATTATACTGCTTTGGCTAATTATATCAGCTATCTGGATATTTATGAGGCAAATAGCGATAGTCATAACGATGTAGAGAATTTCCTCGATAGCTATTATGCAAAAACCGATGTGCAGTATCTGAGCGACGAGGGTTTTACCAAGACTCGCACTGTAACTAATAAAGCGGAAATTGCCGATATTTTAGCGCATACCTTATCTAATGAAGCTTATTACAGTTCTTCCCCGCTTATAAGTATACGTGATGATATATTTATCGGCGTGCATATGCGTGATATCATCGACAGCAATTGTTTGTGGGATTTGAATTTAATCGTGCCCGAGGGGACGGATATTTAAAGAAAATCAGCCAAAACTCTTGACAAATGCCATATATTTTGCTAAAATATCAGCAATTATAATAGGCGCAGATGAAAAGGAGTACTTTGGCGCTTGGTTGAAGCGAGCCGATGAGGGTGCAAGATCGGCATCAAGCACAGAGGAAAGGCATTTCGGAGCCATAAATTTTAAAGCGGATACTTATGTATCAAGCAGGGTGGAACCGCGGGTCATACTCGTCCCTGCCGACATTGTCGGCAGGGTTTTTTTATGTAAAAGTTTAATTACCAATCAAAGGAGTGTCAGCGATGAACTTTCAGGAAATGATTTTAGCCTTGAACAGCTTCTGGGGCAGTCAGGGCTGTATTATTCAGCAGCCGTACGACATCGAAAAAGGTGCCGGCACGATGAATCCGGCGACTTTTTTGCGCGCTTTGGGGCCGGAGCCGTGGCATGTGGCGTATATCGAGCCTTGCAGACGACCGACCGACGGTCGTTACGGCGATAATCCAAATCGTTTGCAGCATTACTATCAATATCAGGTTATCCTAAAACCTTCGCCGGATAATATTCAGGAGATTTATCTGGAAAGTTTAAAGGTTTTGGGGATTGATCCCTTGGAGCATGACATCCGCTTTGTCGAGGATAACTGGGAATCGCCGACTTTAGGCGCCTGGGGCTTGGGCTGGGAGGTCTGGCTTGACGGGATGGAAGTCAGCCAGTTTACTTATTTCCAGCAGTGCGGAGGTATCGACTGCCACCCTGTCTGCGGTGAAATTACCTACGGTTTGGAGCGCTTAGCCACCTTTATCCAGCAAAAAGACAGCGTTTATGATATCGTCTGGGTAGACGAGACGACCTACGGCGATGTATTCCACCAAAATGAGGTCGATTACTCTGAGTATAATTTTAATGTCGCCGATACTGATATGCTGCGCACATTCTTTGATGCTTACGAAAAAGAAGCGATGCGCGTGGTAGAGTTAGGTTTAGTCCAGCCGGCGTATGATTATGTCTTAAAATGCTCGCATACCTTTAATCTGTTAGACGCGCGCGGGGCGATCAGCGTCACCGAGCGTACTCACTATATCGCCCGTGTGCGCGCGATGGCACGCATCTGCGCTCAGGCGTATGTGAAAAAACGCGAGGAATTGGGCTATCCGCTAATTAAAGATCCGGCAGAGCGCGCCAGATTAGGCTTAGATCAGGAAAAGGAGGCGGAATAAATGAGCGATTTATTATTAGAAATAGGCACCGAGGAAATCCCGGCGAAATTTATGCCGCCGGCTTTAGCAGAGTTAGCAAAATTAACGAAAGAAAAATTGGACGAGCATCGTCTGGCTTATGAAAAAATAGATACTTGGGGTACCCCGCGCCGTATTACGCTTTATGTACGCGGCTTGGCTGAATCTCAGGCTGATTTGTCCGAAGAGGTCAGAGGACCGGCAGTCAAAGCGGCGTTTGATGCCGAAGGCAACCCAACCAAAGCGGCGATGGGTTTTGCGAAAGGTCAGGGCGTCGATGTAAAAGATTTAATCGTCAAAGACATGCCCAACGGCTCCTATGTATTTGCGCTGAAAAAAGCTCAAGGCATCGCCGCTGCCGAAGTTTTACCGGAAATTTTGCCGCAGTTGGTATTGGGTATCCATTTTCCTAAACCGATGCGCTGGGGCTACAATGAAACCCGCTATGCCCGTCCGATTCGCTGGATTGTGGCATTAAATGACGATAAAGTTATTGACTTTGCGATTGAAAATATCAAAAGCGGTCGAGTATCCCGCGGTCATCGTTTCCTGAGCACCGATCATGTCGAAATTAAAGATGCCGATAGCTATCTGGAAACGATGGAGCAAAATTTTGTCATCGTCGAGCCGAAACGCCGCGAGGATATGATTGTCGCGCAGATTCACGATTTGGCGGCGTCTGTCGAGGGCGAGGTCGAAACGGACGAGGATTTATTGGAGGAAATCGTTTTCTTAGTCGAGTATCCGACTGCTTTAATGGGCAATTTTGATCCGAGCTATTTAATTATGCCGGAGCAGTTGATTATCACCCCGATGAAAGAGCATCAGCGCTATTTCCCCGTGTTAAAGGGACATCATTTACTGCCGAAATTTATCACCGTGCGTAACGGCGGCCGCGAACATTTGGAGACTGTGCAGGCCGGCAATGAAAAAGTGTTGGTTGCGCGCTTAGACGATGCGAAATTCTTCTACACCGAGGATTTAAAAGTCAATCTGCACGATAACATCCCCAAATTAAAAACTATCGTTTTCCAAGAAAAATTAGGTACGGTTTATGAGAAAACTCAGCGTGTGAAAAAAGGCGTCGAAAATATTTCAGATTTGCTGAAAGTAGGCGTAGATGTAAAAGAAAGAGCTTCTTTGGCGGCTGATTTGTGCAAAGCTGATCTTTTGAGCAATGTCGTTTACGAATTCCCCGAGCTTCAAGGCATCATGGGCGAGAAATATGCCTTTGCCCAGGGCGAGCATCCGTTAGTTGCCAAAGCGATTTCCGAGCATTACCTGCCGCGCTTTGCAGGAGACGAGATCCCGTTAACTTTTGAGGGCTTGATTTTGAGTATCGCCGACAAATTAGATACCATTTGCGGCTGCTTCGCGGTGGGGATCGAGCCGAGCGGCTCGCAGGATCCGTACGCTCTGCGCCGTCAGGCACTGGGCATTTGCACGATGATCAAAAATCGCGGGATTTTGGTGAGCCT
>QAKL01000052.1 GCA_003343815.1 Clostridiales bacterium | reverse complement strand
TTTGCGGGTATAGTTTAGTGGTAGAACATCAGCTTCCCAAGCTGAATATGAGGGTTCGATTCCCTTTACCCGCTTAAAGCTCAAAGGTTTTCCTTTGAGCTTTTTTATTTTTATGGGAATCGAACGGGCGCTTTTGCGCCGAGCGCATAGCGAGGATAAAGCAAAACGCCCCGGCGTGATAGCGAACAACTATCTAACCCCGAACAAAAAGGTGTTTAACATGCACTTAAAGATTCAAAAAAATGAATACCTATAGCGGCGTGAGCGGAGCGATTCCCTTTACCCGCTTAAAGCTCAAAGATTTTTCTTTGAGCTTTTTATATTTATGGGAATCGAACGGGCGTTTATCAAAAATAGTGCAAAAAATCCAAAGAGAATTTTCTCTTTGGATTTTTTATTACTTGCTGAAACTCTGCGGATAGGTAGCAAACGTATACCCAGCCGCTCTTGTATCATCGATAAATTGCCCCATAATTTCAGTATTAGTCGCACTTACCGCATGAAGCAGATAAATCGCACCCTCATGCATTTTGCTGTTTAACTTTGCCAATGAAGCCGCAGGATCAGGCTGATTATCCGTCTCCCAGTCTCTATAAGCAAAGCTCCAGAACACACTGCGATAGCCCAATTCCTGAACCAGTGCCAGCGACTGTTCGCTGTAAATCCCCGCAGGGAAGCGGAAAAGGTACATATCATAGCCGAAATTATCCTTAACATACTTATGCAGCTCAGTTACTTCTTTCGCCTGTTCGGCAATCGTCTGACTCGGCAAGCCCTTAGACGGATGCGTCGAACTGTGATTGCCCACCACATGTCCCTCATTGATCATCCTCTGCACCAATTCTGGATTACTTTTCACATACGAAAGCGTCACAAAAAACACCGCCGGGCACTCTTTTTCCTTTAAAACGTCCAAAATTTTGCTCGTGTAGCCGTTTTCATAACCCTCATCAATCGTCAGGTAGACATTTTTCGTCTGAGGCGCGATAAAATCCGCGTCGTATTTGCTGTAAGCATTCTCGGCATTGATCGATCCTATCGGACGGTTATTTTCATCGACATTATTGCCGAAACCCCAGCCCGAGGATTTCGTATCTAACGCGCTTAATTTGCTCTCATCATAGCCCAATGCAGGAACGACCGCCGCCGAGGTGCTTGCAGGAGCTTGGGTATTATCTGCACCTGACGCCGCATCCTGCTGAACGTCTTTACTATCTCCGTTATCATTACCGTCTATCGGCGCTCCGACAGCTGAATCAGGCGGATTTGGTGCAGGCGTGCTGCCACCTGCATTTGCAAAAATGCTTTTCCCTATAAAAAGTCCTAACGTAAACAAACCTATCAAGCAAACTGCCAAAACTATCTTGCCCAGTGAGGTCAATTTATATTGGGTATTGCTTCTCGTTCGTGTCATTAAATAACCTCCTTTTTTATTTATTATATCATACTGCGTGCGGAAAGCAATCTTTATTTCGGATTGAAACCAAAACTTTATCTTTCCTCCACAGGAAACTCATATTCCGCATTTTGCTCCAATTTCACTATCCGCCGCTCGCGAGCGGTATCCGCATCGACAAAAACGGCAAATTCTTCATCGTTTATCACTCCGCGCACCTCATAGGTTAAAAATTCTCCTCGGGTATAATCATCCCCAATCAAAGCCAGTCTCAGCTCAGAAATCTGAAAATGAGGATTCATCTTGCGCACGACCTCCTCCTTAGAAAGCTTAGGCGGCTTAATTTCCCGCTCGTAATGATGGGTAATATAGCTGCTTTGGTCAAAACTCAAAATTTCACCGTTTTCCAAAGAAACCATTACTTTGAGCATATCAGCGTACAAATAAACCCCGTCTTGGCACGGCACATACGTCAAATCCAGACTATCGTCATACTTTAAAGCGTCCACTTTCGCTAAATTGCGAAAGCCCATTTTCTCTAAAAAGCTTTCGGCGGCATCCTCTGCCTCGGCTGTGCTTAGTCTTTCTCTGCCTTGAGTCTGATAACGGTACATCTGCAAAATATGCCCGCCCTTTTGACTAATTTCAATATAAATAGGCTCCGTATTTTTTCCCTCTAGCCGCGCACCATAGGTCGAAATCTCACTGCTATCAGCCGTATATTCCAGCTTAGCTTCATAATCTCCGTCAAAAAATGCATTGCCGAACTCCGCTGCCGTTTCTAAAGCCTCCTCCGCGCTAATTTGCACGCCCTCTATCGGCTGCAGCTCGGGTTCTATCTTGCGCACACCCTCCTCTAATTCCAGCAAAGGAAATGCCGCGACCTTTTCCTCTATCCCGCGAAAAGCCGCCGCGATCGTGTTATCCTCAGCCAAATCAATCTCGCTGAAACGCCAATTTTCCTTTAATGCCTGCGCTTGGATTTTATCCAATTCGCTTTGCACCGCTTGTGCGCGCTTATAAAACTCCTCTAATTTATCCCACTGCCCGTCGCTCATACCCTCGGACGAAATAATTATCTGGCGAAGCAGATAATAGCTGTACTCTGCCGTATCCCGCAAAAAACTCCCCGTTTCCGCTAATTCCTCGGCATTTAAAGGCAAAGCATTCAAGCTGTTAAGCGCGCCGTACACCGCCCGCCATAAATTGCTCACCCCTAAAAGCAACTGCTCATCGCTGGCGCTCACCAAACTTTGGGCTAATTGCAGCTTGATTTGCTCCACATTATCGTTTAATTTTAAAAAGTCGCGCTGATAATTATTCTCTACCGCTATTTTGACTGCTTGATGATCCTTGCTCTCGCGGTAAAGCCCATACCCCAGCACTATATTGCCTAAAATACTAAGCACTAAAACAATAGTGAGCAACTTACTGTTTTTCCCCATTTTCTCACACTCCGAATACATGCCGACCTATTTCCGTCACGATCGTTCTGGACCATATCCATTTGCTCGTCGCCGTCTTGGGATTCCAATAATAAAGCGCACCATACGTCGGATCCCAGCCGTTTAGCGCTGCTTTCGCAGCTTTGATCGCGCTTTGACTCGGCTCCAGATAATACTGCCCGTCTTTCACCGCGTCAAATGCTCCCGGCTGAAAGCACACCCCATAAACGCTGTCGGGAAACTTTTTATCCTTCACTCGATTTAAAATCACCGCCCCGACTGCCACCATACCGATATACGGCTCTCCCCTGGCCTCGCCGTGAATCATTTTGGCCAAGACATAAGTATCGTTGCTGCTGTAGGTGCCTTGGGCGCCGTAAGCTTCCTTTGCCGCACTGCATGGATTAAACCAAAAAAGCGCGCCAATAAGCAAAATGCAAATAGTTTTTTTCATCATCTCACCTCGTTTTACCTATTATGCGGTAAAACCTGCCTTTATATACGCTAAAAGCCTGCGGATAGCGCCGCAGGCTTTTTTAACATTCTTCGATTAAATATTCTTCGTCAATAATTTGCGTTTCAACGCGGGCATTGCACCAATCCGTCACTTTAGCGAGGAAATCCTCTGTTTGATTATTCTCTACATATACCTCAAAAACCACATTATCGGCGTAATTAATATTGCGCAAAGCGTATCCGTCCAATTTCAGCTGATTTTGCATCATCCCCAAAAGCGTGTAATCCACCTTTACCGCCACTACTTTATAAAGCGTGCGCCAAATGACCTCCGATGCTTCAAGCGCCGCCGCTGCGCCTTTGCTGTAGGCGCGCACCAGCCCACCCTTGCCCAGCTTGATCCCGCCGAAATATCTGGTCACCACCGCACAGACATTGCGCAAATCATTCTTTTTTAACACCTCTAAGACCGGCACTCCCGCCGTCCCTGAGGGCTCGCCGTCATCGCTGAAACGCTGAATATTATTATCATCGCCCAAAATATACGCATACACATTGTGTGTCGCCTCATAGTGTCTTTTTTTCACCTCACGGATAAATTCCAACGCCTCCTCTTCGTCTGCCACCGCTTTCGCAGTGCCGATAAAAGAAGACTTCTCAATAATAATTTCTTTTTCATCAACTTTGCGCAAAGATTTATATTTTTTCAGCAAATTTTCCGCCTCCGTTTGTGCATTTTTCTTGATTTTTTGTGGATAAATGAACGCCTATGCTTGTGGATAATGTTGATAAGTCTTGTGGATAAGCTAAACAGCGCTATCTAACTGTGGATAATAACCAACAATCTTTACACATTATTTACATTGACATTATATTACTGTTCAAATATTTTATAAAATGAGCCTTGAAAATTTTACTTAAATATTTTTTCGAAAAATTTCTTTAAAAAAACAACAATTTTTCGTAATATTGTTTGCACTTTAGCGTAAAATAGTTTATAATAATTCTATCATACATAACGAGGTGATAATTATGAGCATGATTCCTATTAATGCCGAAGAATTTGATGAAATCATCAAAGAAGACAAAGAAACTTGCGTCATGGTCTTTCATAAAGAGTCCTGCAGCGTCTGCAAGCATTTAGTGCCTGTAGCCGAAAAAGTATCCGGTGAGTTCGAAGGCAAAATCAAATTTTACTCACTGAGCGTTTCCGATCCGGAAGTTTTGGCTCGTTTTAAGGAAATGAAGCTTTTAGGCGTGCCGCAGACCGTCTTTATCGATAAAGGCGAGAAAAAAGAAGCTCTGCCCGGCAATATCAGCGATGAAATCATTCGCAAAGAAACCAAACACCTGCTTTCAAGCGGCAAAGGTTTCTTCGGCAAATTAAAAAGCTTATTTTAAGCCAAACTAATCTTCACAGTAAAAAACGACAGCATATCTATCCTATAGATATGCTGTTTTTCATCCCAAAATAAAATTTAAAACAACCACCAGCCCAGCTCCCGGCAGCCCCAAAAACGCTATCAAAAGCAAACTCGCTATATTTACCGCAATTTTTACTCCCAGATAATCGCCGACAAGCTTTAACGTAATTAATCCTGCCAAAGCCAAAAGCAGCTGCGCCGCTATTTTTTGCCAAAGAATAGCGGAATTTTTCAGCAAATATCCACCCACCGCCGCAGGCATCACAAGCACAATCCCCGCCAGATACTCCATATTTTCACCTCATTTAGCGAATAATCGGAGCAATCGCGTGCAAATCATTGGCTTTCGCCAATTCCAAAAGATAACTGTAACGCTTCTCATCCGCCAGCATCTCATAAATCAGCTGCTCAATCACGCGCTTATCTGCCACCTCGTTCAAGCGGCAGTTTAAACCGTTCCAATGCGCACGCACCTCGTTAATCTCATTAATAATTTGCTCGTTGCTCATCTGATAGCTATAGCGCATATTTCTCCCTCCCAAGCTTATTTTAGTAAATATTATGCCCGAAAGTCCGAAAATATATGCATTTTTACAAACTTGCCTCCACTACGCGGTTAATGCCTTGAAAATCTTGATGAAAACGC
>QAKL01000106.1 GCA_003343815.1 Clostridiales bacterium | reverse complement strand
AATTCATCGCTCGACTCTTTATCGCGCACGGTAATTGCCGCCGCTTTATTTAAAAGTTTGGCGGTCAGCAGGCGGTTGCGCGAGGATTTGAGCGGGCCTATACCCTGTGCATAAATCAACACCGGTTTATGGTAATGCTCCGCCAACGCAATCAATCCCAAGTAATACAACACGCCGTTTTTGCTCGTCACGTCCTGAAGCAAACTCCCGCCGCCGCTGATAAATAAATCACACGCTTTAATTTCCGTCAAAAGCGTCTTTTTATTCCACCGATCCACTGCCCGCACATCGTAGCGTGCAGACGTCGTCTCGGGATTGTTGGACAAGACGGTAATTTCCGCCTCATCGCCCATGACTGCGCGCAAATCGCGCACGATCGAAAACAAAACCGCCTCATCGCCTACATTATCAAACCCGTAATACCCGGATAATAATATTTTTTTACTCATGCAAATATCTCCTCCGGCAATAATCCACGCATTTTACGCCCGCTATCGCGATAATGCCTATCAAAAGTCCCAGTGCCAGCCCGTTAAAGCTGCGGTGCAGAGAAATCAAAAGCGGCGTATGAATATGCGCATATGTGTTGACCAAAGACACCTGCCCGATGACCGCCGGCAGTGTCAAAACCCAGTTTTTCTTGCTCGCACCTAAATAAAATAACAGCATCGTAAACGGATAGCCGATCAAAAACTCTTTACTGCGCGGTCTGACGCCCAAAATGTCGGTCAGAGTCTGGCGCATCGTGCTTTCCGCAGTGCTTAATTCCGCGGTGGTGTTGCCGGTGCGGCTGATATAAATATAGCCGCAGACAGCCAAAACCGCCGCCAAAATACCCCATTTGTACGTCACAGCCTTATCCAAAATCTCTTTAACAACACTCAGCGGATGCTCGTCATTTAGGATAAACAAAATAAACGGCACCGCGGCGATCGGAATCACATGAGCAATTTTTACCCCTGCAAAACCGTCTAATTTCAGCATAAACGATGTATCGCTTAATAAGCCTACCATGAAAATCGCGCCCAAGAAACTGATCGCGCACATCATTAAAACCCTACCGATACAACTCGCCAAATTATAGCGTTTCGGCTCCATCATCACTGTACAGCCGATGATCGGATAAATAATCACACTTGCTAACGCCATTAATTTGCGCGCCAAAACAGGATTATACAAATAGCACGCCCCATAGCAGACGATTACCGCGGCAAAGCCCGCGATCGCTAATTTGCGGCTGCCTAAGACTAAAAGCAAAATCATCATCCCCGCAGCTACGCCTAAGCCCACAAGCAGATTTAAAACCGTATTATTACCGACCGAGGACATTTTGGTATACTCGGTACTGCCGAGAGAAAATCCGCTGTCGGTTAAATTTGTCTGTAATTCTTCTAAATAATGCATATTGCGGTCAAAAGAAGCCGCCGGCGAATTAATATCGAAAAATCTCACCAAAAGTGTGCGCATATTACGCTCTCTGGCTGCCAGCATCCAGCGATCCAGCGCCGCCTCCATGCCGCCTTCGGCTTCAAATTTGCTCATTTCGCTGTTGGAAATCGTGTGCAGGCGCACAACCTCTTTATTTAAAAGCTGCCCTAATTGATTAATACCCTTTTGGTCGTTAAACTCAATCGTCGCTACCGGCGCGATCGGATTACCCCCTTCGTCCTCCAAAAGAGTCGCTAATACCCGCACGCTCTGTGCGCCCTGATAGCCGATGATCTCTTTATCATTAAACAAAAACGCGTACAGATTCGGCATTTGTTTAATTTCAGCAGTCACATATTTAAGCGACTCATCGGTCGCATTGCTCCACGATCTTACCTGCGGCATGATGCCAAATCCCAACTCAGCCGTTTCTTTTATCTGAGCCTGATCCCAGCCTAAACCGATATCGCCGATTTCGTTGCTGAGCGTACTTAGCTCCAATGCCGAGGACGGCAGCATCGCCGGAATCACCGCTACCGATATTTCTCCCGGATAGTAGGTAACACCTGCGACCTTTTCCTCTAAATTTTTGACGATCTGCTCCTCCCATGATTTATCCAAAATCACCAAATACATATCCGTATCGCGCACATCTAAATCTTTGGGTAACTGCGCGCTATAGGACAGATTTTTTACATTAGCGCCTAAAGCCATTTCGATTTTGCCCATGCGCTCCAGATCAGAGACGCTTTTTTCTTTAAAAAGCACTACCGAGACGCCGCGCGTCTGTAATTCCTCGGCCATTTTTGCCATAGATAAATTTTTCGCATTTGCCAAACTTTCCATATCGTCGATATTGACCGCGACTTGCACGTCTTTGTAGGCAGACTCCACCTTTAATCTCTCGCCCCAAATCACCGCCGATGCCGCTATGGCTACTGCCAAAACCACGAGCGCAAATATCCACAGTTTTTTATCCTTAGCCTGATTTTTAATATGCAAATTACTTCCTCCTCAATTCCAAAG
This sequence comes from Clostridiales bacterium, assembly GCA_003343815.1. Classification (GTDB taxonomy): domain Bacteria; phylum Bacillota; class Peptococcia; order Peptococcales; family Peptococcaceae; genus QAKL01. Next base: position 5,315 of record QAKL01000106.1, on the reverse strand, counting down.
CAAGATTTTCCATCTGATTCATTTTATTATATCATAAATCATGTACGGAAAATATGATTTTTTCTCAGCTTTTTATCTTAATTTATTAACAAAGCCACCCTCGCGCTAAATTTACGCGCATAGCTTTCTTCTGATACACGGCTAAAGTATATCATTTGCCTCGCTGGTTGTCAATCTTTTCTTATTTTCTTGACAAGCACCAAAAAGCGCAAGGATTCCCCTTGCGCTTTTTTACTTAATAATCCCATGCAATGCCAAAGCCACAAATTTTTCTTTGGTTTTTGCCAAATCCACTTCCGTATCCGTCTGCCGATAAAGGACGATGTGCACGACCGCGCTCATCATCACTCCGACTAAATAACTGCCGAATATTTTGGGATCGCATTCCGTGATTTCGCCGGTATCTACGCCGCGCTGCCAGATGAGCACAGTCAATTCCTCGATGCTTTCCAAGAGTCCCTCATCCGGCGGCATATGCTCAATATCGTCGTTTGCCACTAAAGAGCGAAGCAAAATCCTCATCGCGTGGACGTTGTCCACATGAAAAGAAATCAAATCTGCCAAGATATCCGCAACATTTTCTTTTGCCAGCAAAAGCTCACGCACTTCGTCTAAATATTGATTGCGTCTATAAAGATACAAATTATCCAAAATGGCCTGCTTGCTGGGGAAATACTGATAAATCGTACCCTTGCCCACGCCGGCTTTTTTAGCTATTTCCTCAACCTTCGCCTCGTGATAGTCTTTCGTGCTGAATATTTCCGTCGCCGCCTCTAAGATACGATAGCGCTTCAAATCGGCTTTATTCTCCGACTCCGCCATTTTTCTCACCCAATTCTAATCGTTGTAAATGTTCTTCCTCAGTGCGCCAGCAGTTAGTATCGTCCACAATCATGGTATACTCATGCATTTCGTCTAATTCCTGCGCGTTTCTTTTGTGTTTCTTATTACGGCGTTTTTCGCTGTGTTTATTGACCATCTCATAGATAATCGGGACAACAAACAAACTGATAACCGTCGAGAACGACAGACCGAAAATAACTGTGACCGCCATCGGTCTAAACATTTCCGCGCCGTCGCCGTTACTTAAAAACTGCGGCAGCATCGCCAAAACCGTGGTTAATGTCGTCATCAGAATCGGGCGCATTCTCGTTTTGCCGCTGTTTACTATAGCCTCACGGCGGCACATACCCTCGCGTCTTTGTACTTGGACATAGTCAATCAAAACAATCGCGTTATTAACTACGACACCGACAAGGAGCAAAATGCCCATCATCGACATCATATTGATCGTCTCGCCTGTGATAAGCAAGCCGCCGAAAACACCGATAAACATAACCGGCACGCTGAACATAATGATTAGCGGAGAAATAAAGTTTTCAAACTGGCATGCCATAACGCCGTAAACCATCACTACAGCCAATAAAATGATCTTGCCGATATCCGTCAAAGCCTTGGTCATCTCAGCGTCGCTGCCGCCATAGTCGATCGTACAACCATTAGGCACGGCGACCTGAGCCAACGCTTTTTTGATATCGTTGGACACGCTGCCCAAATCCCTGCCGTAAACATCGGAGGAAATCGTCACGACGCGGCTTTGATCCATACGGACGATCGCCGTCTGACCTACCGTGCGCTCAATATTGGCCACTTCTTCCAAAGGCACCTGCCCGCCGGTATTGGACGGTACTTTCAAAGCGCGCAAATCCTCGACCGATTCAGTCATATAATCCGGCAACTTGACAACGATATCTTCCTCGTCGGCGCCGCCTTTATATTTTGAAACCGTAGCGCCGTTCAAAGCTAACTGCACCGTGCTCATAATCGTGGAAGTCGAGACATTATAATAAGTCGCGCGCTCGCGATTGACATAGACCGTCAATTCATCATTGCCGTCTTCCAAACTATTGGTGACATTGCTCGTACCCTCGACTGATTTCATCGCAGCTTCGACCTCATCTGCCAGCATTGCTAAGGAATCAGCGTCATTGCCTTTCAGTTGTACTTGGATCGCGCTGCCGCTCATCTGCGACATATCATAGGAAGATGCTGTCACTGTCGCCCCGGCAATCAGGCTGCACTTGTCCTCCAACACTTTCGCGACCTCGACCGCCGACAAATCGCGCTCGTTTTTGTCGACCAGTATGGCCGTCATTGTCGCTGTATTGCCGTCGCTGCCGCCCATCGACATTCCTCCGGTAGAACCGATCATGGTATAGGTCATATCGACCTCGGGCATCGAGTTGGCAATATCTTCGACCTCTTCGGCTGCCGCCAAAGTATCGTCAATCTGGCTGCCGTAGGGCAGTTCGATCGTCACACTGACCTCGCCGTAGTCCTGCGCCGGGATCAGTTCCATACCGATTAACGGCGTAATGGCAATAGACAAAATCAAAAGCAAAGTTACAACTAAAAGTGAGGTTTTCTTGTGATTTAAAGTCCAGACCAGAGATTTGCCGTATTTATTGACAAATTTGTTGAATCTCTTATTAAACCACCTCTCGTAATGATGGCAGCCGTTAGCGATGCGGCCGAAAAATCCTGTGCCCTTGCCGTCATACATTTTCAAAATACGAGACGACATCATCGGCACCAAGGTTAACGAAACCAATAACGACGCAAAAATCGCAAAGCAGATCGTCAAACCAAACGGCTTTAAAATTTCTGCCGCCATGCCGCTGATAAAGACCATCGGCAGATAAACCGCTGCCGTAGTCAAAGTAGAAGCCACAACCGCCGAGGTGACCTCTTTGGTGCCGTCTACCGCCGCACGCATACGACTTTTGCCGAGCATCCAGTGCCTGTAGATATTCTCCAAGACAACCGTCGAGTTGTCGACAATCATACCTACCGACAGCGCCAGCGCTCCCAAAGTAATCATATTAAGCGTGTATCCGCCGAAATAAAGCAGATTAAACGTCGTGATTAACGATAACGGAATCGCTAAACCGATAATCAGCATACTGCGGATATTGCCTAAAAACATAAAGATAATAAACGTCGAAATTCCCGCCGCCAAAAACAAATTGCTCTTGACATTATCGATCGACTGCTGGATCATCTCCGCACCGCTATAAGGCACAGTAAGTACAAGGTCGTCGTAAATCTGCCCCTCTAATTCTGCCAATGCTTTATGCACGTCTTTATCGATACTTACCGTATTGCCGTCGCTTTCTTTCTGCACGGCGATAGCTACGACATCTTGACCGTCGACATGAACATAGCTGGTCGTATCGCTCTCGGCAAAGGAGATCTCCGCTATGTCGGACAAATGAATCACGCCGCCGGTCGAAAGAATTATCGGTGTCTTGCCGATTTCTGCCAAAGAGCCGTATTCTCCGTCGATTCTGACTAAGATATCGCGCGAGCCCTGCGCTACATAGCCGCCGGCTGCCGTGTTATTTTCCATTTGAATAATCTGGCTGATAGAGCCTACGCTCAAACCGTAATTCGCCAATCTGTCAGGATCTAAAGTAATATGCACTTCCTGCGTATTACCGCCCACGACCGTCGCCGCAGCGACGCCATCGATACGCTCGATTCTTGGTGCAATCGTATCATCGACAATTTTGCGGATTTCATCGATATCACGCCCCGTATCCGAAGCGATACCGATATACATAATCGGCATCGAGTCCATGCTCATTTTCATAATATTGCTGTCGCCGACCCCATCGGGCATCAGCATTCCCGCCATGCTCAAAGCATCGCGCACCGAGTTGGTCGCCTCATTCAAATCAGTGCCGTAATTAAACTGCAAAATAACTATCGACACCCCTGAGGCACTCTGCGATGATATAGAGTCAATCCCTGAAACCGAGGCACACTGCTGCTCAATTACCTTAGTAACCTTGGTCTCGACCTCCTCGGCGCCCGCGCCGTCATATGTCGTATACACCAGCATGATCGGTAAATCCATATCAGGCAACAAATCTACCGACATCATACTCAAAGACACCATACCAAACATCAGCATGATTACAACAACCATAATAATGGTAACCGGGCGCTTAACTGAAAATCTGCCAATATTCAATGCCCGTCACCTCAATCCTCTTCAGTATTCTGTTCCTGCTCAGAAGTTTGCTCTGTCTGATTAATCACCTTGGTTACCGTTACTTTCTCGCCGTTGACCAAATCGGTATTACCCTTAACGATGACCGCGTCTCCTGCGCTCAAGCCATCTGTCACCACATAATTGCTGCCGTCATTTACTCCGGTCGTAATAACTCTCTGCTCGGCTTTACCGTCGACCACGACCATGACGCTTTCCTGATCGTTTTTATAAGAAATAGCATCCACCGGCACTACCAAGCAGTCTTTCACTCGATCCGTCGTCAAACTCACCTCAGCATACATTCCGGCTAAAAAATTGCCTTTGGAATTATCCAAAGAAATACGCACCGGGTAACTTTTGCTCGTCTGATCCATGACTTTGCCGATTTCCACGATTTTGCCCTCGTAGACGGCTTTATCCAATGTCGGAATCATGATGCTTACCGCATCGCCGACGGCAATTTTGCTTACGTTGATCTCGCTTACCCCGGCTACGACCTCCAAAGTATCGGTATCGGAAATCGTAAACATCGGCTGCGAGGCAGTAGCATAGCTGCCGACCTCCGCACTTACCGAAACAATTGTCCCGGCAATCGGTGCCGTAATTTCTAAATTATCCAAAGACATCTGTAACCCGCGCAGCTGGATCTCCAAAGCTTTCGCCTGCGCTTCTAATGATTCATAATCATTGCGGCTCACTGCTCCTGCTTCGTATAAAGTCTTGGTATTATTCAGATTCTTCATCATCTCATCATACTGGAGCTTAGTGGAATCATATTGGAGCATCGTGCTCTCCTGATCCAAAGACGCCAGCGTCTGCCCGGCGGATACCTTATCACCGACCTTGACATAGACATTTTTGATTTCCTCCATCCCGGAAATCTTCGGCATGACATATACCGTGGACTCAGCCTGCAATAATCCGCCGGTTACCAAAATACGGTTAAAATTTTCCACCTCCAAAACTTTCGTATATACCGGCGTCCCCGGATCCTCTGCCGCATCAGTCTGATCCTGTGCAGTATCGGTATTGCCGCAGGCGCTTAAAGACACCATAAAAGCTAAAAGCACTGCCAGAGCTAACTTTTTCTTCATTACTTTACCCCTTTTCTTTATTTTTGTCTGAACCATAGCCGTTTTAATTCCAACAAAACTCTCCGAAAACCGGTCAACCCCACCGACCGACCGGTCAGTTTTGTTTTCTTCTTAGTATAGCAAGCAAAAATAAATTCGTCAATTATTTTTTTCTTTCCTTTCAC
>QAKL01000111.1 GCA_003343815.1 Clostridiales bacterium | reverse complement strand
TTTTGCAAAAAAGTTGAAAAAATATCCAAAAAATTTCATTTCCAAGCAGGAATTGGCAAAAGAATGACGAAATAGTAAAATATGGCAGTAAACCACGAAAAAATATTAATTGGGGGAGAAAAGTATGATTAAAGTATTATTGGCAGACGAAGAAAAAGAGTTTAACGAAATTTTGGGCGGTTACTTGCGCAAGGAGGCGGATATGTCCGTGCTCGGCATGACCAGCGACGGCTTGGAAGCGCTGGAAATGGTCGAACGCCAGAAACCCGATGTGGTTGTTTTAGGCTCGATTATGCCGAAACTGGACGGGCTGGGAGTTTTGGAGCGCATTAACCAAATGGAGAAAAAGCCCAAAGTCATCATGCTCACCAATATCCGCAGCTCGTATTATGTGCAAAGGGCATTTGACAATCACGCGACGGACGTGCTTTTGAAGCCTTTTGATGTGCAGGCCTTGGTGGGACGGATTCGCTTGGCGGCGAAAAATGAGGCGGTAAATGCGCCCTTGGGCAGCAATTATTTGAGCGAGCCTCCGAAAGAGCGGGATTACGAAATCGAGGTGACGGAGGTGCTGCACCAGATGGGGATACCTGCGCATGTCAAGGGCTATCAATATTTGCGCGATGCGATTCTCTATATTATGGACGATATTAATTTGCTCGGGGCGGTGACGAAGGAACTGTATCCCTTGGTTGGCGAGAAATACAATACTTCGGCGAGCCGTGTGGAGCGGGCGATCAGACACGCGATCGAGCTGGCATGGAGCCGCGGTAATGTGGATATGATGGTGCAGTATTTCGGCTATACGATCAATACGGAAAAAGGTAAGCCGACTAACAGCGAGTTTATCGCGATGGTGGCAGACAAAATCCGTCTTTCGCTGAAAAATAAGTATTAAGCAATATCGCAAACATTGCGAGAAAGGTCTTTTAAATTGCCAAATAATCGTATATAATAAAGGGCAGAGGCATCTGTCCTTTTTATTTTGACGAAAGGTGGCAAAAACGATGATTGAGGAGCAAATTTTGCATTATATAAATGAATCGGTGCGTCCGCTGACGGAGGAGGAAATTGCCCACGGCTTGAGTTTGGAGTCGGTGGAGGATTTGGTCGGGATGAAGAAAGCGCTTTTGCAGTTGGAGCAAAAGGGCGAGTTAGTTCTGACGCGCAAAGGCAAGCTCGGTTTGCCGGAGCAGTTAGGGTTACTGGTTGGCAAGATTACCCGCCATCCGCGGGGATTCGGCTTTTTGGTGACGGAGGATCCGGAGGCAGAGGATATATTTATCGGCTCTGCGGAGTTAAAGGGTGCGCAGCACGGGGACAAGGTTATTGTGCGCGTTAAAAAGCAGGCGAGCGATGATCGGGTGAGCGGCAAGCATTTTCGGGCAGAGGGCGAGGTCATCCGTATTTTGGAGCGCGCGGTGAAAAAGATTGTCGGGACGTTTGAGAAACACAAAAGCTACGGCTATGTCATCCCCGATGACCGCCGCTTCGACGGGGATATTTTTATTCCCGCGGAGGGCGTAAACGGAGCGACTGACCGCACCAAAGTTTTGGTGGAGATCACCCGTTATCCTGAGGCTAAGCGTAATGCCGAGGGTATCGTGACAGAGATCATCGGCTCAATAGACGAAGTCGGGGTGGATACGCTTTCGATTTTGTATAAATATGATTTGCCGCGGGAATTTCCTGTGGAGGTGCTGACAGAGGCAGACAAGCTGCCGGATAAAATTTCGCCTGAAATGATGCATGGCAGGCGCGATTTGCGCGAGAAATTATTGGTAACAATCGATGGAGCGGACGCCAAAGATTTGGATGACGCGGTGTCGTTAGAGGTTTTGGACAATGGACTGTGGCGCTTGGGTGTACATATCGCCGATGTGAGCGAATATGTCAAAGAGGACAGCGCGCTGGATCTGGAGGCGAGAGCGCGGGCGACGAGTGTGTATTTGGTAGATCAAGTGCTGCCGATGCTGCCGAAAAAACTTTCGAACGGTCTGTGCAGCTTGAACCCGCGCGAGGACAGACTGGCTTTAAGCATCATTATGGACGTGGATTATAACGGTGTGGTGCAGAATCAGGAGGTTTTCCCGTCGGTAATCAAAACGCGTCATCGTTTGACCTACGATGAGGTCAACGAAATGTATGCTGGCGATGAAGATGTGCGCGCCAAATATGCCGACGCTTGGCCTATGCTGAGCGAGATGAGTGTGCTGCAGGATATTTTATTCCGCAAAAGACTGTACCGCGGGGCGCTGGATTTTGAATTCCCCGAGAGCAAGGTTATTTTGGACGAAATGGGTAAGCCTGTGGAAATCAAATGCTTCATGCGCGGTAAAGCCGAGCGGGTAATCGAGGAATTTATGCTTTGCGCCAATGAAACAATCGCTGAGCGCTATTACTGGCTGGAAGTGCCGTTTTTGTACCGTATTCACGAGGAGCCGAAAGCGGAGAGCGCGGCAGAGGTCAAGCAGTTTTTGCAGGCTTTCGGATATAAGCTCAAAGGAAGCGGTGAGCAGCTGCGGGCGAAAGACTATCAAAAGATTTTAAATAAGATTAAGGGTAAGCCTGAGGAGCGCGCGATTTCCAGTGTGATGCTCCGCTCGATGAATCACGCGCGCTATGAGGCGGAGCAAAGCGGGCATTTCGGACTGGCGTGCGAATATTATACGCATTTTACTTCGCCGATTAGGCGCTATCCTGATTTGGCGGTGCATCGGATGATCAAGGAATTATTGGCGCACGACGGAAATTTAACCGATAAAAGACGCGCCGATTTGGAAAAACGTATGAAAGACTATGCCGAGCAGTCCTCAATGCGTGAAAAGATTGCCGAGGAAGCCGAACGCGACAGCGTGGATATGAAAATGGCAGAATATATGCAGAGTTTTATCGGCGAAAATTTTACCGCTACGATAAGCGGTGTGACGTCTTTCGGATTTTTTGTCGAATTGGATAATTCGGTAGAGGGTTTGGTGCATATTTCGACTTTGACAGATGATTTTTATCATTTTAATCAGGTACTCTATAGCCTTGTGGGAGAGCATACTAAGCGCGTTTTCAAGCTGGGCGAAAAGGTTGCGGTCAAGCTGGTGCGGGTAGACTTGCTGGAAAGACAGATCGATTTTGAATGGATTAAGGAAGTTTAATCAATAAGTAAAATATCTATGAATTATATAAAAAACTTCTTTAAAAATTCGCCCATTATTGCAAAAATTTTTCTTGTGAAATTCGGTTAGTCACACTATACTATTACACAAGGAATTTTTGAGATTGCACAAAGGATGGGTAAAAGTGAAAAAGTTACTTAAAGGTATAGCTTATTGCGAAAGCACAGAAACGATGTGCTTGGGCAGCGAGCTGCCCGAAGAATTGGGGAAAATATATGATTTTGCGAAAAACAGCGCCGCAGTCGGACATAAATTTGCGCTTATTTTGCGCGACGCAGGATTTGGCATCAACGACTGCGAGCAGGTTTTTATCAATTTTACGCCTGCTTTAGCCGAGGGCGTTTACGAGGTGTCGGATAGACGCTTGCAGCGTTGGCAGTGCTATGTCAATTACGGTCTTGATCCGGGAAAATTAAAGGAAATCCCCGCTAAAGAGCACGCGATTTTTTTAACCGCGGCGACAGAAAAGGTTTTGAGCGAGTGCTTTGCCCAAAACGAAGCGGAGAAAAAAATGATTCACGAAGCAGCGCAGAGCATCGTTATGTACGGTGAAAAATTGGAAATAGATTATTTACTGAAGCGTGATAAAAACTTTGACGCGGCGGTCGGTTTCAATCTGCTTAACGACGGCACTTGTCGTATTATCCTCACGGTCAAGGATTTGGAGGGGCATGTTTTGCAAAAACGCGAAATCGCTCACGCCGAAAGCTACGAAGACGCGCTGGATCATGCAGGCACGATTTTAGTGAGAAAAAATCGCGTTGTCGTGAAACCGAAAAATAATCTGCACACGAAAAATGTCCAGCCTTTAGAGGTTATCTTGGGCGAGGAATAGTAAAAAAACAGATGTATTGGTTTGATACATCTGTTTTTTAGTATTTTGGCTGGAAAAAAGTGCGTAAAAAACAAGCTTGGGCTTGAATTTACAAAGCGTATGTATTATAATAAATTAGTTATAGTGTCGACTGATGATTCTAAGCATGGAGGATAAATATGAAAAGCATGACCGGCTATGGCCGAGGTGAAAGCGAAAACGGCGAACTGCGCTTGACAGTGGAGATTAAAACCGTCAACAATCGCTATTGCGAGATCATTATCAAGCAACCGCGGCAGTACATGGCTTTGGAAGACAAAATAAAAAAATATATCTCGGCGCATATTGAGCGCGGACGCGTGGAAGTTTTCATCAATACGAAAGAAAAAGCGGAAAAAACCGGCGAAATAAAGATTAATTTCGCCCAAGCGCTTGCCTATGATAAAGCATTGGCTCAGTTGTCGAAAGAAGTAGGCACAGAGTACCAGCCTGACGTTTATCGCTTGTTTAATCTGCCGGATGTGATTTGTCATGAGGACAGCGAAGAGGATTTGGATGCAATCTGGCTGATGTTAGAGGAAGCATTAAAAGAAGCTTTGGCACAGCATTTGCAAATGCGGCAAAAAGAGGGCGATCTGATTTGCGCCGATATGCTGCAAAAATTGCAGAACCTGGAGAATTTCGCGGCTGAGGTAGAAAAACGCGCGCCGATGGTTGCGGAAAATTACCGTGAGAAGCTTACTTCGCGTTTAAATGAAGTTTTAGGCGCGGCTGAATTAGATCAAGAACGCTTGGCACAGGAAGTGGCGATTTTCGGCGAGAAATGCTGCATAGATGAGGAATTGGTACGTTTAAAGAGCCATTTTACGCAGTTTCGCGAGATTATCACCGCTAAAGGACCTGTCGGGCGCAAACTTGATTTCCTGATTCAGGAAATGAATCGCGAGACCAACACCATCGGCTCGAAAGCTAACGATCTGGCGATTACCTCGGCGGTAGTGGAAATGAAAAGCGAGCTGGAGAAACTGCGCGAGCAGGTGCAGAATATTGAGTAAAGGGCGGTGGCGATAATCATGGATAAATTTCCAAAAAAAGGGTTATTATTGGTAATGTCGGGACCGTCAGGCGCCGGTAAGGGCACGATCTGCAAAGAGCTGGTCAAAGATGAGAATATTAAATATTCGATTTCGGCGACGACGCGAGCGCCCAGAGGCAGCGAGGAGAACGGCAAGGATTATTTCTTTCTTTCGACCGAAGAGTTTGAGCAGCGCATAAATACAGACGGCTTTTTGGAATGGGCGAAAGTTTACGACAGATACTACGGTACGCCGCGGGATTTTGTCGAAGAGGTCATCGACGATGGCAAGGCCTGTATCTTAGAAATAGATGTCCAGGGTGCGCTGAAAATCCGCGACTCTTTTCCAGAGGCGGTGCTCATCTTTATTTTGCCGCCGTCCTTGAGCGAGCTTTACCGCAGATTGAAAGATCGCGGGACGGAGAGCGAGGAGCAGATCCAAACCCGCATGAGTTGGGTTTTGGGTGAAATCGCGCAAATTGAGAAATATGATTATGTGATTGTTAATGATGATTTGGCTAAGGCGGTCACGGAGGCTCGCGCGATTGTCGAGAGCGAGAAATGTCGAGTGATCCGTCAAAGCGATATTTTAGCAAAATTTCAAGAGGAAAACGAGGGAGGTCATATTTATGGAACAGCCAACGATTGATAAAATGATGGAAAGGGTAGACAGCAAGTATTCATTGGTCGTAGCAGCGGCGAAAAGAGCCAGAGAGCTCACCGACGGCTCTGAGCCTTTGGCGAAAGTAAACAGCAATAAACCTGTCAGCATTGCTTTGTGTGAAATCGGCGAGGGCAAAATCATTTATGATAATGAACGATTGCAAGATATCGAGGGCACCGAGCAGGAAAGTGCAGAGGCTTTAAAAGAAATGCTCCAAGAGGAAGAGTAAGATGGCGCGCAAAATAGTGGTAGCGCTCACGGGCGGTATCGCGGCGTATAAAACGGCAGAATTGGTAAGCCGTTTAAAAAAAGCAGACTGCGAGGTCAGAGTCGTCATGACCAAAAATGCCTGCGAGTTTATCACGCCGCTTACTATGGAGACATTAAGCGGCTATCCGGTAGCGGTTGAAATGTTTGCGGAGCATGCTCGTTTTGAGGTGGAGCATATCGCTTTGGCGAAATGGGCGGAGGCAGTCATCATCGCGCCTGCCACAGCGAATATTATCGGCAAAATAGCCAACGGTATTGCCGATGATTTTATTTCGACGTTTGTCATGGCAACTAAAGCTCCGGTCGTGATCGCTCCGGCGATGAACGACGGGATGTATACCAATCCGATTGTCGCGAGAAATATCGCGTTTTTAAAGGAAATGGGCTATATAGTGTTAGAGCCTGACGAGGGGCATTTGGCGTGCGGCACCTCCGGCAAAGGGCGTCTGCCTGAGCCTGCGCGTTTGGCGGATTTTATGCTTAATTTGAGTCCGCAGGATCTGCGCGGCTTAAAAGTATTGGTTACCGCAGGCCCCACTCAGGAGGCACTGGATCCGGTGCGCTATCTCACCAATCACTCCAGCGGCAAGATGGGCTATGCTATAGCTAAAAGAGCAGCGGCGCGCGGCGCCGAGGTCGTGCTGGTTTCCGGCGCGGTCGATCTGCCTGTGCCATGGGGCGCGACGAAAGAGGCGATTACCTCGGCGGAGGAGATGTATCAGGCGGTCATGAAGCATTTTCCCACGCAGGATATAGTGATCAAAGCGGCGGCGGTAGCAGATTATCGTCCGAAAGCGTACAGTGCGGAAAAAATCAAAAAGCACGACGGTGAGTTAGTGCTCGAATTAGAGCGCACGCGGGATATATTGGCGGCTCTGGGCAAAGAAAAAACCAAGCAGATTTTGGTGGGATTTGCGGCAGAGACGGAAAATATCGCGGAAAATGCGCAGGCAAAATTAAAAAAGAAAAATGTCGATATGATCGTCGCCAATAATCTGCGCCAAGAGGGCGGAGTATTCGGCAAAGACGATAATCGGGTGACGATTTATAAAAAAAGCGGCGAAGTAATAGATTTGCCGAAATTAACTAAAGATGAAGTCGCGGAGGAGATTTTGAATCAAATTAAGCTCTTGCGCGCGCAAATATAAAAGCTTCGGCAACGCCAAGCTTTCAGTAAGTGTGATATTTTAAGGGGATGAAGAGATGAGCAAGTTTTTTACATCTGAATCTGTGACCGAGGGGCATCCTGACAAGATGGCGGATCAGATTTCCGACGCTATTTTGGATGCGATCATGGCGCAGGACCCGCAGGCTCGGGTGGCCTGTGAAACATTTTTAACGACCGGTATGGCTATGATTGCCGGGGAAATCAGCACGAAATGCTATGTGGATATGCCGAAAATCGTGCGTGAAACGATTAAAGAAATCGGCTATGCCAACAGCGAGCACGGTTTTGATTACAAAACATGCGCGGTATTGACGGCGATTGATGAGCAGTCCGGCGATATCGCCATGGGTGTGGACGAGGCTTTGGAGGCTAAAGAGGGCTTGATGAGCGATGATGACATCGCGGCTATCGGCGCGGGCGACCAAGGCATGATGTTTGGCTATGCGACTAATGAGACGAAGAACTACATGCCCTTGCCGGTGGATTTAGCGCATGCTCTAACCAAACGTCTGGCTTATGTGCGTAAAAACGGGGAGATCAGCTATCTTTTGCCTGACGGCAAGGCACAGGTCACAGTGGAGTATGATGATTTTGACAAACCGCTGCGAATCGACGCGGTAGTCGTCTCCACGCAGCATCTGGCAAGCGCTGCTTTAGATGAAATTCGTCAAGACGTCATCGAAAAGGTTATCAAACCGGTCTTACCGGCAGAAATGCTCGATGAGAATACGAAATATTATATCAATCCGACCGGACGTTTCGTTATCGGCGGACCGATGGGCGATACGGGATTGACCGGGCGCAAAATCATCGTCGATACCTACGGCGGCATGGCGCGCCACGGCGGCGGCGCTTTTTCCGGCAAGGACTGCACCAAAGTCGACCGCTCAGCTGCCTATGCGGCACGCTATGTAGCGAAAAATATTGTCGCCGCAGGCTTAGCTGACAAATGCGAGGTGCAGCTGGCCTATGCGATCGGCGTCGCTAAACCGATGTCGGTGCGTATTGATACCTTTGGCACAGCGAAAGTAGCGGAAGGAAAAATCGCCAAGGCAGTAAACAATGTATTTGATTTGCGTCCGGCAGCAATTATCCGCGATCTGGATTTGCGCCGTCCGATTTATAAACAAACGGCGGCTTACGGACATTTCGGCCGTGAGGATCTGGATTTGTCGTGGGAGAAAACCGACCGCGTCGAGGCTTTGCAGGCTTTGTGCAAATAAGTGAAATTTAGCCGGTAGCTGAGGCTATCGGCTTTTTACATATATTTCAGGTGAAAGGAGGAGATTTATGCAGGCAGAGGTGGCAGTAAACCGCGGCGGCAAAAGCGGAGGCGTATTCAGCTATAAAGTGCCTGTAGGGGCGACTGATCCTTTAGGCAAAAGAGTGCTGGTACCTTTGGGGAGAAAGACTGTGCCGGGATTTGTCATCCGCACAGGGGATGAAACGCGCGCTGATTTGAAAGAAATAGCGGAAATAAGTGGACGGACGTATTTTACCGCGGAATTGCTCAAAACGGCTGAGATGACCTCCGAAAGGTATTTGTGTCCGCTTTATCAGGTGCTTGAGTATATGCTGCCGAAATTGGCGAGGGATAAGGC
>QAKL01000050.1 GCA_003343815.1 Clostridiales bacterium | reverse complement strand
GTAGTGGTGGTCTTGCCGTGGTCAACGTGACCGATGGTACCAATGTTAACATGCGGTTTGGTACGCTCATACTTTTGTTTAGCCATTTTTCATACTCCTCCCAAAAATAATCATCTAAAATTAACGAGTACAAATACTCATTTGAGCATAAATACTCTCTCGAGTCCTATACTCATACATGCTATATTGTAAACCATTTGCCCGATATTGTCAATGGTTTTTCCATTTCTTTAAATCTTTTTTACCTTATCTAAACACACGAAACGGCCGCCAAAGCAGCCGTTTGCGTCTGTATGATTATTTATCCAAGGTCATCATTTTGCGGCAGTTTTCGGCTACCATTTCCGGAGTGACATCTTTCGCACGAGCGACACCGCTTTCGATAGCGGCTTTTGCTACAGCTTTAGCCACAGCGGGAGCGACGGCCGGATCGACCGCCGAGGGAATAACAAATTCCGGAGAAAGTTTATCGCCGACCATATCAGCCAAAGCATAAACGGCGGCAACTTTCATCTCTTCGTTGATGTCGGTCGCTCTCACGTCCAAAGCGCCGCGGAAAATACCGGGGAATGCCAAAACGTTATTAACCTGATTGGGGAAATCGCTGCGTCCGGTGCAGACAACAGCCGCACCTGCGGCTTTAGCCTCGTCAGGCATGATTTCCGGTACAGGGTTAGCCATAGCCATGATAATCGGGTCTTTCGCCATGGTTTTCACCATTTCTCCGGTCAAGACGCCGGGAGCGGATACGCCGATAAAGACATCTGCGCCCACCACTACATCAGCCAAAGAGCCGCTTTTGTGCTCTAAATTGGTGCGTTTGGCGATTTCTTCTTTAGCAGGATTCAAGCCCTCACGGCCTTCGTAAATTGCGCCTTTGCGGTCAACCAAAATGGCGTTGTTAATACCCATGCTCAAAAGCAGTTTCACGATAGCGATTGCTGCGGCACCGGCGCCGTTGATGACGACTTTAATATCGCCTAAATTTTTGCCGACGATACGGCAGGCATTAGTGACTGCAGCCATGGTGATAATGGCGGTGCCGTGCTGGTCATCGTGGAAAATCGGGATATTGGTGCATTCTTTCAGCTTTCTCTCGATTTCAAAGCAGCGCGGAGCGGAAATATCCTCTAAGTTTACGCCGCCAAAGGTAGGCTCGAGCCATTTTACCAACTGCACGATTTCGTCTACTTCTTTAGTGCCTACGCAAATCGGGAAAGCATCTACGCCTGCAAATGTTTTAAACAAAACGGCTTTACCCTCCATGACAGGCATACCAGCCTCAGGCCCGATATCGCCTAATCCCAAAACTGCGGTACCGTCGGTCACGACAGCAACAAAGTTGCCTTTATTGGTGTATTCGTAAACTTTTTCTACATCTTTATTGATCAAACGGCACGGTTCGGCAACACCGGGGGTATAAGCCAAAGTCATATCCTCCGCAGTTTTGAGCGGTACTTTGCTGACGACTGCGACTTTACCGTGATGCTCTGCATGTAATTTTACTGCTTCTTCGTTTACATTAGCCATTTTTTGTTTTCCTCCTCGGATAATTCTATTCTTGTCTGTATTGGGCAATGCCCTGTTCAAAGAGATTTCCGCCCTCGCAGTCGATAGCGACAATGCACGGCAGATCCTCTACCTCCAAGCGTCTGACAGCCTCGCTTTGTAATTCAGGATAGGCAATCGTCTGCGCGGATTTGACACATTTGGAAATAGCTGCGCCTGTGCCGCCGATAGCGACCATATAAACGCAAATATTGCGCAGCATCGCATCAACGACACCCTTATCGCGCGGTCCTTTGCCGAGCATACCTTTTAATCCTGCCACATCCATCATCATCGGTGCAAAAGCGTCCATACGACTGCTCGTGGTAGGCCCGATCGAGCCGATCGGCTGACCCGGTTTTTCAGGGGTAGGACCGGCATAATAAATGACCTGTCCTTTAAAATCTGCCGGCAGTTCTTTGCCCTCTTTTAATAAATCAGTCATGATTTTGTGCGCTTTATCACGCGCGGTATAAATCACCCCGGATAAGGCTACCATATCTCCGGCTTTTAATCCTTTAATCACCTCATCGGTCAATGGGGTGCTGACTTTTTTTACTTCACTCATCTTTGCACCCTCCCTTAAAGAATGATTTGTTTATGTCTGGCAGCATGACAGTTAATATTGACTGCTACCGGTAATGTCGCGATATGAGTCGGGAATTGCTCGATATGCACAGCCAAAGCCGTCACTCTGCCGCCCAAGCCCTGCGGTCCGATACCTAATTTATTGATCGACTCCAGCAATTCTTTTTCCAAGGCAGCATAGTTTTCATCGGGATTCTCCGATCCGATCTCGCGCGTCAAAGCAAATTTTGCCAATTCGGTCGCTTTTTCCATCGTGCCGCCGATGCCTACGCCGACTACGATCGGCGGGCATGGATTGCCGCCGGCATTACGGACGGTATCGACGATAAAATCTTTCACCGCTTGGATACCTGCGGTAGGTTTAAGCATTTTCAATGCGCCCATATTCTCACTGCCTGCGCCTTTGGGTACGACCATGATTTTTAATTCATCACCGGGGACGATTTCCGTATGAATAATCGCCGGAGTATTATCCAAAGTATTTAAGCGGCTGAAAGCCGGATCTTTCGCCACGCTTTTGCGCAAATATCCGTCTTTATAGCCCTGGCGCACGCCCTCATTGACCGCATCAGTCAAAGCACCGCCTGTAATATGCACATCCTGACCTACCTCCAAATAAATAACCGCCATACCTGTATCCTGGCACATAGCCTGTTTGGTATCACGCGCCAGCTCCGCATTATTGACAATCTGCTCCAAGCAATATTTGCCGAACGGCGACTCTTCTTTATCCTGCGCCGCTTTTAAGCAGCTTTCGACATCTTGGGGCAGGTCATAGCTTACTTTAATACATAAATCGCGGACTGCTTCGGTAATTTGCTCACAAGTGATTTCTTTCATCGTTTCTCCTCTTTTCCAAGCATTTGCACGATATTTTCGCTGCTAATGAATTAAGGCATACATCTGCCGACATACACCTTAATCATTTTTCTTATTTTGTAAAGATCGACTTGATAGCGTACCAAGTTACTTTTTGTTTCATTTTTGCCAAAGAAGTCGTAAGCGGGATCTCTTTGGGGCAGGCGCGCACGCAGTTTTGCGAGTTGCCGCATTCAAACAAGCCGCCGGGAGCCATCAATGCTTCATAGCGCTCGCCTTTCAACTGACTGCCGGTCGGATGCAGATTGAATAATAACGCCTGACCAACTGCCGCAGGTCCTATGAAATCGCCCGTTAAGGTATAGTTCGGGCAGGACTGCGCACAGCAACCGCAAGTCATACAGCGGGAGAACTCATAACGCAACGACTGATTGGCTTCGCAATCTTTCGGACCAAAGCCCATATCGTAAATACCGTCGATATTAACCCACGCCTTAACCTTGGTCAAAGCCTCAAATAACGCGCTGCGGTCAACCATCAAATCGCGGACGATCGGGAATTTCGATAACGGCTCCAAAGTGATCGGCTGTTTTAACTGATCAACTAAAGCGGAGCACGCCTGTCTGGCATGACCGTTAATCACCATTGAGCAAGCGCCGCAGACTTCCTCCAAGCAGTTGCTCTCGTAAACTACAGGAGTAACCTTTTCGCCCTTAGCATTGACCGGGTTTAAGGAAATCATCTGCAACAGAGAAATAATGTTCAGGTTTTCTTTATAAGGAATGGCAAACTCTTCCCAATAGGGTTTAGCGTTTGGCCCATCTTGTCTTTTAATCTTTAAACTAATGGTATCCATACTCGAATCCTCCTATTATATTATCGCTTAGTCAATTAGTGAGCCTTGGTATAGTCACGTTTGACCGGGGTCACCAAGGAAATATCAACCGGCACATAAGAGAAGGTCGGTCCGTTGGGGGTCCATTGAGCCTTGGTGGTTTTCAGCCAATGCTCGTCATCGCGCTCGGGGAATTCTGGTTTGTAATGGGCGCCGCGGGACTCGTTACGATTTAACGCGCCTAAAACGATAACGCGCGCCAATTCGAGCATATCCCACAAACGGCGGGTGAAATGCACTTCTTGGTTAGCCCATTCTGATTTGTCGCAGACATTGATATTTTTATAGCGAGCCATCAAATCCTGAATCATCTTATCAGCCATTTCAAGCTCGTCGTTATGGCGTACTACGCTGCAGTATTTAGTCATCAAATCACCCAATTCTTTGTGAATTTCATGGGGATTTTCGGTGCCGTTCATCGCGTAAATCTTGGCGATTTCAGCTTTTTGACGTTCTAATTCTTTCGCATAAACATCATCTGCGGCGGTAGCGTTGCCGTTTTCTTTCATATATTTAATAATACACGGAGCGGAATCCATACCGGAGAATACCGCGGATAATAAGGAGTTCGCGCCCAAGCGGTTTGCACCGTGATACTCATAATCGCACTCGCCGATCGCAAACAAGCCGGGGATCGAGGTCATATGGTCATAGTCGACCCACAGTCCGCCCATGCTGTAATGCATCCCGGGGAATACTTTCATCGGGAATTTACGCGGGTCTACACCTTTGAATTTCTCGTAAATCTCCATGATACCGCCTAACTTCTTATCCAAAGTTTCGGCAGGAATATGAGAAATATCTAAGTAAACCTCGTTTTTGCCGTCAACACCCAAGCCCTGATTGACGCAGACATCGAAAATCTCACGGGTAGCGATATCACGCGGTACCAAGTTGCCGTAAGCCGGGTATTTCTCCTCTAAGAAATACCAAGGCTTGCCGTCCTTATAAGTCCAGACACGACCGCCCTCACCGCGCGCCGACTCACTCATCAAGCGCAGCTTATCATCGCCGGGAATTGCCGTCGGGTGAATCTGCACAAATTCGCCGTTAGCATAAACGGCACCCTGCAAATAGCAGCTGGTCTGCGCCGATCCGGTATTGATGACGGAGTTGGTGCTTTTATTATAAACCATGCCGATACCGCCCGTTGCCATAACGACGGTGTCGCCTTTAAATACTTTAATCTCCATGGAGTTCAAATTCTGCGCGGTACATCCTACGCAGCGGCCTTCCTCATTCATAATGATGGATAAGAAATCCCAGCCCTCGTATTTCGTGACCTTGCCCTCGCTCTCCAAGCGGCGTACCTGCTCGTCCAAAGCATAAAGCAGCTGCTGACCGGTAGTAGCGCCGGCAAATGCAGTACGCGCAAACAAAGCACCGCCGAAACGACGGAAGTCTAAGTTACCCTCAGGAGTACGGTTAAACGGTACGCCCATGCGGTCAAACATTTGAATGATGCCGGGAGCTGCGTCGCACATTTTTTTAACCGGCACTTGGTTAGCTAAAAAATCGCCGCCGTAAACGCTGTCGTAAAAATGCTGATAAGGCGAGTCGCCCTCGTGTTTTACGTCTAATGCACCGTTGATACCGCCCTGCGCACATACGGAGTGCGAGCGTTTCACCGGTACTAAAGAAAGCAAATCAACAGTAGTATCAGGAGTTTCCGTAGCTTTGATCGCGCACATCAATCCTGCCAAACCGCCGCCTACAATTACTATTTTATTGGACATATATAATCCTCCTCAAGTTTCACAAATATCTCTCAAATTACAGTCCGAACTGACTCATCAGATTAAGCTGCTCGATCAGACCACCGTCAATTCTGTAAATTGCCGCAAAAACGAACAGCCAGAAGACTAACAAAATCACAAACAGTACAATGCAGATTTTGCCGAATACTCTCTGCGCGCGCATTCCGGGCAGGATACCCCAGTTTACGCAGAACCCCCACAAGCCGTTGCAAACGTGGAACGATACGCAGATCAAAGTGATAATGTAAAATGCGCCGAAAATCGGAGAATGGAACTGCTCATAGAGATTAACCATCATCAAGGCCGCGCTATGGTCGGAACCATATTTTACAGTCAAAACATGATAAATCAAGAATACGAAGATAACCACGCCGCTGACTCTTTGGAAAAAGAACATGCGGTTGCGGAAATAAGGATACTGCATCGGATTATTACGTCCGGTAAAGACGATATATAAACCCATCAAGCCGTGTACCAATAACGGCAGGAAAATAATCAATACTTCTAAAACGATGATCCCCGGGATATTGCCCATGATATGGATAAATCCATAATACACATCAGGACCTGCAATCGCCGTGGCATTAGCTACGACATGGAACAATAAAAAAATACATAACGGCAGAAAACCGCTTAACGACTGCAATTTGCGTAAGACAAATTCCAGCTTGCTATTCTTTTGACTCATAACACCTACTCCTTGTTGTTTGAATTTTGCTAAATAACTTTCTATACTTACTTTTGGTCTATCTCAAAGCTTGGGCCAAAGGCATCACCTTTCAGTAAAATTAGTTTCATCATTTTAATGTATAATTCATCACAGAATATAGTATAGCATTTTTCTTGCAAAATTCCTATATATTATATGCTATTTCTCCATTAAAATAACTATTCGTCTCTAAAAAGGTTTTTTTTCGTTCACCGCAAGCTGGTATAATCCATATCTGTAATCAATCCATAAAATAAGGTTACCCATATACTAAAAGCGAAGTTTACCGTATCAGGCAAACCTCGCTTTTTAACGCTTATTCTATTTCGAAATTAGTTTTCCTCGACAGGAGCTTCTTCAGCTTTTTCTGCAGCTCTCTGCGGTCTTTCGGTGGTTTCTTTGATGCTCAAAGAAATCTTCTTATTCTCTAAATCCAAATCCAAAACTTTCGCTTCTACTTCCTGACCGACAGTTAAAGCGTCTTCGACTTTCTCAACTCTGGACCAAGAAATCTGCGAAATATGAACTAAACCGTCTACGCCGTCTTCCAACTCGACAAAAGCACCAAACGGAGCCAAACGGACAACTTTACCGGTAACAACGTTGCCAACAGCATATTTCTCAGCAGCACTTTCCCACGGATTGGGGATCAATTTTTTGAGGCTCAAGGAAATCTTATTGCTCTCTTTATCAGCGGAGAGGACGTAAACCTCTACTTCCTGGCCTACCTTTACTACATCGCCCGGTCTTCTGACGCGGCTCCAGCCCATCTCAGAGATGTGCAGCAAGCCGTCTACGCCGCCCAAATCAATGAACGCACCGAAATTGGACAAACGGCGGACAGTACCTTTCAAAGTCTGTCCCTCTTGGACTTCACTCCAGAATTTCTCTTTCAAAGCGTTCTCTTCTTCCTCGACTACAGCACGGCGAGAGAGGATAACTTTTCTGTCCTCGGGTTTATA
>QAKL01000007.1 GCA_003343815.1 Clostridiales bacterium | reverse complement strand
ACATATCTTTGGCGATAGCGCGCCTCGACGTCGGTCAAGCCGTGGAATTTCTCCGGCAATGGACGCAGGGATTTGCTCAAATGCACATATTCCAAGACAGATACGCTTAACTCTCCGCGCTCGGTCACAAACACTTTACCCTTAATCCCGACCAAATCGCCTATATCAGCCTTTTTAAACAGCCAATGGCTGTCCTCACCGGCGACATCCAAACGGGAATAAATCTGAATATTCCCGGTAATATCCTCCACATTGCCGAATCCTGCTTTACCCTGACCGCGCTTTGCCATCAAGCGCCCGGCGATCGACACCTCAGTGCCGCTCGCGATCAGCTCGTCTTTATTAGCAATGATTTCTGCGATATGATGCGTAGGTACGAATTTTTCGCCGAAAGGACTGATGCCTTTTTCCTCTAAAGCGGCCATTTTTTCCATGCGCACCTTCATCAACTGGTTCATTTCTCTTTCTTCTGCTGTTTCTTTCGCCACTTTGCTCCGTCCTTTCTTACTCGTGATCTACTTTGACAATTTCATACTGCACGATACCAGTTGGTACTTCGATATTGACGATATCGCCTGCTTTGTGCCCGATAATGGCTTTACCGACCGGAGATTCGTTGGAAATACGATTGTTCATCGGGTCAGCCTCGACAGTACCGACGATTTTATACTCTTCCTCCTCGTCATCGCCGACAAAGCGAATCACTACTTTGGAGCCGATGGTAATGGTGCCGTCGTCTACTTTAGCGCCGTCCTCGATGACGACGACGTTAATCAGCATTTCCTCCATACGCTGGATCTCGCCCTCGATGAATGCCTGCTCGTTTTTCGCATCGTCATACTCGGAGTTCTCGCTCAAGTCGCCGAAACCGATAGCTTGTTTCAGTCTCTCTGCCACCTCTTTACGGCGGACAGTTTTCATATTTTCTAAATCCTGCTGTAATTTTTCCAAGCCTTCTTTGGTTAAATAAACATGTTTATCCATTTTCCTGCACTCCTTTATCTATCTTAAATGCCTATTTTGCCGATAAAACTAAACACCGACTTCCAAGTCGGTGCAAAATACCTATATTATTATATATAACCACGTCGTCTTTGTCAAGCCAATCTCAATTTTTTTCCATACGGTCTATAATGAAAATTTGTTTATCACAAATAAATATTCAATCAACTTTTCTAAAAGAAACGCATATTTCTCTTTGTTTTCTCCAATAAAGTATGCTATACTACTTAGTAGTAAAGTCTAATTTATGTTATGCTTGATTTTTACGGCTTTCGTGATTTTTACATAACAAATTTAAGGAGGATTTTTTTATGTCTACTAAGCTTGGTATTAACGGTTTCGGTCGCATCGGCAGATTGTGCTTGAGAGTGGCTATGGCGCGTGAGGATGTCGAGGTCGTCGCTATTAACAGCACTTCCGATCCGGAGGGGACGGCGCATTTATTCGAATACGACTCCACCCA
The DNA here is from genome assembly GCA_003343815.1 of Clostridiales bacterium. Taxonomy (GTDB): domain Bacteria; phylum Bacillota; class Peptococcia; order Peptococcales; family Peptococcaceae; genus QAKL01. Next base: position 9,546 of record QAKL01000007.1, on the reverse strand, counting down.
CGGCACCTACAAGGGCGAAGTTTCCTACGATGAAAGCCATTTAATCGTTGACGGCAAGGCTATTAAATTAATCTCGACCCGCGATCCTAAAGAAATTCCCTGGGGTGAATTAGGTGTCGATGTCGTTTTAGAGTGCACCGGTAAATTTAAAGGACGCAAGGACGCTGCCGTCCATCTGGAAAACGGAGCGAAAAAAGTTATCATTTCCGCTCCGGGTAAGGATGTCGACAACACTATCGTTCTGGGTGTTAACGAATCCAGCTATGATCCTGCGACCCAGGACGTTTTGTCCAACGCCTCCTGCACCACCAACTGCTTGGCTCCGGTCGTCAAAGTTATCAACGATAACTACACTATTCTCTCGGGTATGATGACCACTGTCCATTCGTTCACCAACGACCAGAAAAATTTGGACAGCCGCCACAAAGACTACCGCCGTGCCCGCGGTTGCACCCAGTCGATCATCCCGACTACCACCGGTGCGGCGAAAGCGATCGGCTTAGTTATCCCCGAATTACAAGGTAAATTGAGCGGCATGGCTTTGCGCGTGCCGACTCCGAATGTTTCTTTGGTTGACTTAGTTGTTAATTTAAAAGAAACCGTCACCGCCGAGGAAATTAACGCGAAATTTAAAGCCGCATCCGAGGGCGAATTGAAACGCTATTTAGCCTACACCGAGAAGCCTCTCGTTTCGATCGACTTTAACGGCACCAGCGTATCCGGCACGGTAGATGCTTTATCCACCATGGTTATGGACGGCACCATGCTCAAAGTATTGGCTTGGTATGATAATGAGTGGGGCTATAGCTGCCGCACCGTTGATTTAGCTGCTTACGTAGGTGAAAGATTATAATTTCTTCTGACTTTAATCCCTCAAGAGTTCTTGAGGGATTTTTTCTTACCAAAACACACAAAAAAGGCTCACAGGTGTGAGCCTTTTTTGCTTAGAAAATCTTTATTCGTCTTTATCAAGCGGCAAGCCTACTGCACGCATCTTATCACGGAACTCATCTTCGTATTCCTCATAAGTATGAACTTTAACAGTCGGGTTCCACGGATTGATGTGGCGCACCATACGGTTGTTATTAGCCATGTTACGAGTCGGGCTGAAGAAGATACCGCCGGCATGCATCAATTTGCTAAGCGGGAAGTAAATCAACAATACGCAAACCAATGCCAAGTGGATGTAGAACATCACGCTGATTTCGCCGGGCATCGCCGGATGGAAACTTACCCAGCTCATCGCCAGCTCTTTAACGCGGGTGATGTCGGTATGGGTTAAATAACGCATCATCATGCCACTGCAGCCGATCGAGATCAGTAAGAACAGTGGGAAGTAGTCATTTAATAAGCTGATGTAGCGCACTTTGTTTAAGAACAAACGGCGGCACAAGAGCAAGCACAAACCGCCGACCATGATGAAGCCGGTCAAATACAAAGCCTGCAAGTCAACCCAAAATACACCATCTATTTTCTCCCAAAGGGTAACAAATCCCGGTACCGGATCGGTAAAGAAACGCAAGTGACGAATCAATACGAAGAAGAAGCCCCAGTGGAACATTAAAGCAAACAGCCACAGCCATTTTTCCCACTGATAAGCCAAATTGCCCTCTTCGGTCAATTCTGCTTTGGTGTTTCTGAATAAGGAGCGGAAAGTCAAAACTTCCAAAATCATTCTGACGACAACCCAGCCTTTTTTGGACGGGTTCTCTATTTTATTTTGCTTAATGAAATCTAAGGACTGCTGCTGGCCGCAAGTAGTCGGAATACGGAAAGGCACCGGGGATTTCGCCCATTTGACGATACGCCATACGAAACCTACGATAAAGCACGCTACTGCCACATACGGCAGTACGATGCCGAAAAGGGTAGTCAATCCGAGTACTTCGACGCCAACATAGGTAATTGCAATGATTGCAAGTACTAATCCTAAGCCCAAAAGTATACTCATCGTTTTTCCTCCATTCTTCTGTAAATTATCTTGTAATTATTCCTCGTCATCTTCTCTGTCTTTGTCACGCGCGACAGTATCGACATACACGCCGTGCTCGGTTACTAATTTCATAGCTAAGCCGGCTCTGTCTTCTTGGACAAAAGCGCCTTCGTCACGGTCTTTTTTTACTACGACAACTAATTTGAACAAAATAGTCGCAATCAAAATGCCGATGGCAAAGATACCGACAATTACAAGAAATTCTACAGCAGTCATATGGTAAGGAGCGATTTCACCAAAGGGAGTCTCAGACAAACCGCCGATGATGAAGGTCAAACCTTTTTCAATGTACATCGAAAGAAAAACACAAGCACAGGCGATGCCTAATTTAGTCTTGTTCTCTCTGTTTTGACGCGGGATCAAAAGGAACAAAGCAAAGACCACGCAGATCACAAAGATGATCATTAACGGTACGAACTGTCTATGCCCGTGCAAACCGAAGAACAAATACTGCAATGCCGCTTTGTGGCTCGGTACATTGGAATAAAACGCCGTAAAGAACTCACAGCAAACCATAAAAATCGTTGCTGTGTACGCATAAGCGATAATTACGGACAATTTTTTGATAGCAGCCCAGCCGGCATCAAAGCCGCAGAGCTTTTTCAATAAGAAGCAGATCAAAATGATCAAGCTCGGACCTGTTGCAAACGCACTGGCCAAGAATTTCGCCGGCAGCATAGCGGTCAAGAAATAATGACGGCTCGGCAGACCGGAGTACAGGAATGCGGTAACGATATGGATACTAAATGCGAAAGGAATCGAGAGGATTGCCAAGCATTTAACCCATTTCTTATAATGCACACCTTTATTTTCTGCCTGCAGTACGGAGTAGCCTACTACCAAGTTTAACAACAGATAGCTCGGTAAAACAACCGAATCCCAAAACAGCATGGAGTGCGGAGTCGCATAAATGTAAACGTTAAACAATTTCATCGGCGAGCCGATATCAACTACGACGAATAAGAGCGCCATGATTACCGCCGGAATAGCTAAGAACTCACCGACTACGGTAATACGGCCGAACTCTTTGACATTATGCAGATAATACGGCAGTACGATCATGACACCGCCGGCAGCCACACCGACGAAGAACGTCAAGTGACCGATATACATACCCCAAGAAATATCCCGGCTCATACCGGTGACAGCAAAACCATGAGTCATCTGATACATATAAGCCGCAAAGCCTACGGCAATGAGGGCGATTAAAAATAATACCCAAGCCCAGTATGATTTGCTGGTTCTTTTGACTAATGCTTTTTCAATCATTATTTAATCTCCCTCCCTTAGACGATGTAGTAAACTTTTGGTTTAGTGCCCAAGCTTACTTTACGCTGTAAAGTAAAGTTTTCGGCGATAAGCTTGCTTACTTTGGATTCCGGATCGTTCAAATCGCCGAAAGCGATCGCTCCGCCGGAAGCCTCTACGCACAAAGGTAATTGACCGATAGCCACTCTTTCGGCGCAGAAATTGCATTTTTCTACTACACCTTTCATACGGGTCGGGTAGCTCGGGTTAATCTCGTCAATATAATCGCGCGGATTAACAAAGTTAAAGCTTCTTGCACCGTAGGGGCAGGCAGCCATGCAGTTACGGCAGCCGATGCAGCGGTGCATATCCATCAAGACGATACCCTGATCGTTTTTAAAGGTAGCTTTAGTCGGGCATACTCTGACGCAGACCGGAGACTCGCAGTGATTACAAATAGCTACGAATTCTTTATCGGCAAATTTTTCAGCCAAACGCTCAGTTGTTTCGCCGGCAAACAAATTTTCATATTTTTCCGGCCAAATCCATTTAACTTCGCTTTTAGTATTGCCGACATTCGGTACATTGTGGAACGCATGGCAGGCTTTCTGCATTTCCATGATTTTTTCTTCGTCGATTTGACGCATATCGATAACCATGCCCATTGCAGTGCCTTTCAGGCGATTGTCGTTTCTTTTGTAAGTAACCTTTGGCGCTGAAGCGTTAGCAGCGGAGGATACACCCACAGCGGCAGCAGAAACTCCGGCAGCACATAAAGTGCCTAATTTTAAGAATTTACGTCTGCTCATTTTTTCCATTGTGCTCAAACCCCCTCACTGACTACACTGGCTACAGTCGGCTCGACGTGGCATTCCCAGCAGGAAGGATCTACATTAGCGTACTCGTGGCACTTTAAGCAGAAATCTTCATAATTGGAATGACACTCAAAGCAGGTATTCTGTAAGCTGGCCAAATATTCCTGACCGTCCTCGGTAACAACCATGCGGTTGCCGTTGCGGACGACTTCAACTTTCCAATCTTTTAAAATCTTCATATGGTTCGCACGCATATAATCGGCATCGTAAATGCAGTGAGCGTCATCGCCCATAGCGTTAATCACCGGAGTATCCAAGCTGATTTCTACATCGGGAATGGTGCTGTCATTACCGATACTATGCCAGATGGGGAAGCTGACGATGACCGCAAAAATCACTAATGCTACAATAATTTTAGCTGGTTTATACATTATTCATCCTCCTCCAAGTTTGGCAGAGGTTCAAAACGCAAGTTCTCTTCACGTTTTTTCTCGCCGGTCATTACCAAAGCATTGCCTAACAATTCATGGACGCCGCAGACTTGGACGCCTGGATTCCAGTAATTCATCAAAGTAGGCAGAGTCGCTCTGTCGATTGCGCAGACGCAAGCCAACATATTGACACCGTGTTTTTCTTTGACATATTTAACAGCGTTTGCTCTCGGGAAACCGCCGCGCATACGCATTTCCATATTTTCATCGTTACCTAACCCGGCACCGCTGCCGCAGCAGAAGGTATACTCTTTAATAGTTTCATCCGGCATTTCATGCCACTCTACGCAGTGATCCAAGATATATCTCGGCTCTTCCAACAAGCCCATAGCTCTGGATGGGTTGCAGGAATCATGATAAGTAGCAACAATGCCTTTATTTCTGCTCGGATCCAATTTCAATTTATCATGGCGCAGTAAGTCCGCCGTAAATTCACAAACGTGAATCATTTTAGTGCCGGCAGCGTTATTAAAGACCGTACCGGTAATGGGGCTTACGGGAACCTCCAGATTGTCCGGAGCAGGACCGTTCATCGTATCCATGTACTGGTTGATAACGCGCCACATATGACCGCACTCACCGCCGATAATGAATTTAACACCTAAACGTTTAGCTTCGGCGTAAATTTTCGCATTTAAGCGTTTCATCATTTCGTTGGAGGTAAACAAACCAAAGTTACCACCCTCGGAGTTGTAGGTACTCAAGGTATAGTCTAAGCCTAATTCGTGGAACATCATTAATTGTCCCATCAAGCTGTAGGTACCGGGAGTAGCGAAAACGTCGCCTGACGGCGGAACGTAAAGAATTTCCGCGCCTTTTCTGTTGTAGGATAAATCCAAGCGCACGCCGGTAATATCCTCGATATCGTCGTTGATCATATCAAAAGAGTCGACAATACCATGCGGCTGGATGCCCAAGTGATTACCTTTCATGTAGCAGGCAGAAACCGGACCCATGATCCAGTCGATGCTCAAGCCTAATAATCCCAGTAATTCACGCGCCAACATCGTAATCTCCGCGGTATCAATACCGTACGGGCAGAATACAGAGCAACGGCGACATTCGGTACATTGGAAGAAATAGTAGAACCATTCTTTCAACACCGGAATAGTCAGCTCGCGCGCGCCGACCATTTTCGCCATCAATTTTCCGGCCAAAGTATATTCCTTACGATATACCGAGCGCAAAAGCTCTGCACGCAAGACCGGCATGTTTTTCGGATCGCCCGAGCCCAAGAAGAAATGACATTTGTCGGCACAGGCTCCGCAGCGGACGCAGACGTCCATAAATAATTTTAAAGAACGGAATCTGTCCAAGCGATCTCTCAGACCATCGAGGATAATCTCTTTCCAGTTTTCCGGCAGCTGCCAATCATCATCAGTCGGCTGCCAGTTGCGAGGATAAGGCATATCCACTATTTTTAAACTCTCAGGCTTGCAAGCGTAACTAAAAGTACCGGGTCTGAACTCAACCGGAGTATCCATCCAACTGGTCATCGGCGGCTTATAGTTGATCTTTAACAAATCTGCTGGCTTTGCAAGTTTTGCCATAATAACACCCCTTTATTCTCCTTCTTTTTCTATATAGTTACTGCACCTCATAAAGGTACTAGTATCCACCTTTTCATTCAGCAGATTAGCTTTTTCCAAGATATCGTTGGTCTGCTTGATCTGCTCGATTCGAAGTTTGTAGATTAATTCACGGCTTTCGACGTAAATATCAAGACCGAGTAAAGCGATCGTATCTACATAGCCGTAAAAATCCTCCAAATCACTCCAGGTAATCTCGCCATGCTTGATTTCTTTGTCCAGCACTTTCGCCAAAAGCGGCTTAAACGCCATAATAAACGAAACTGCCTGCGAAGCTTTCATGTCTTGAACCGCCCGAATCTTTAAAATCATCTGCAGCTCTGTATAAATCTTATCGGCGTCGCGCTCACCTGCCAGCTCGCGCAGGATATGATCCATCGCCATATAGATATTACTGCCTACCGGATTAGTAAAAGCATTCTTATGCTTTTCGAAATATTTGACGCTCTCCTCGGGATAGGATTTGATAAGCAACTCAAACCATTCTTCCAACAGCGTATCGTGATATTTTTCCAGATAAACAGCGATTTTCTCCTGTTTCATATTTACACCTCCTTATCTTTATCAGGATAAGTAGCTGTGCAGCCCCGGCAAAAGATAGCTCACTCCAAAGAAAGTGAATATTACGGTTAGAAAGCCAATGACACTTAATATTGCCGTTCTTTTGCCGCGCCAGCCCCGCATCAGGCGAATATGCAGATACAGCGCATAAACAAGCCACGTCACTAAAGCAAAGGTTTCTTTCGGATCCCAGGACCAAAATGTCCCCCATGCATATTCTGCCCAAACCGCACCGGTAATGAGCATAATTGTCAAAAACGGCATCCCGACAAAAACCATTTTATATGAAACCTCATCTAAGACCTTTTTCTCCGGCAGACTCGTCAGCTTACCGCTGTCCCGCAGCAAATACGCCACCGAAATTCCAAAGGAAATAGCAAAAGTACCATAAGCAATTACCGCCGCACTTACATGAAACGACAGCCAATAGCTTCTTAAAGCCGGATTGAGCGGATTAATCGTCATATCGACATTTAAAAGCCACGCTCCCAACCCGATAGCCACCGGCAGGATAAACGCTCCGATTTGCGGCAACTTGAATTTAAACGCCAAAATCAAATAAATCACACCTACTGCCAAAGAAAAGCACAGTCCAAACTCAAATCCGTTATTTAAAGGCAAGCCCTTAATCAAAATCGCCCGTAAAACAACCAAGCAAGCGTTAATAAAAACCGCCGCAGAAGCCACATTTAAAGCGATTTTGCTGATTTTGTCGTTTTGATTTAAAAAATAAAGCACAAACAAAGCAAAGGCACCGATATACAAGCACAACATCGCCCACAAAAGAGGAATTTGCAAATTAACCAATCAGAGCACCCCCTAAATTAATTTTCTATCTCTTGACGCAGTTTTTCTGCCAACTCTGGATTTTTGCAATAAATGCGATATTGCCAATTACCTCCCACAGCTTTGCGCAAATAAAGCTCCCGATAGCATCCGCACCAGAAAAGCATCGAAGCCAAAACAGCCAAAATAAAGCCTGCAAAGACGACTTTAGTTCCGGGAGCGTATTTTACCTGCAAAATAGTGTAATTATTCTCGCCCCAGTAGCTCAGCAAAATATTATCCCGATAAATCATAGTTTGATTTAAGCCCAAGCTGTAGGTTACTTCCTCACCTTGATAATTGGTGTACAAAAGCACCCCGTCCTCACCGTAACCGTGAGCAGCCAAGATCAAATCATCGGTAATATTAATCTGCATATTATCCGGCAGTGAGTAAGTGCCGTCTACTTGGTCATTTATCCCCTCAACGGTAACCAAATACTGATATTTATAGGAATTTTGATAAATGCTTAAATTCTTATACTCTAATGGGTGGTTCACACTGGCGATACCCGAGGCCACAGTTTCGCCGCCCTTTCTGATTTCCAAATCAGTTTCCCAGTTATCGACTGCGCCGCCAGCATCATAAATCGTCTTAAAGCTGTTGACGTAAATCTCGTAATCATCGCCGATTTTTTCGGCTACGGCACGGGGCATGTCAGTTATTTGATTATCGGTGCAAATAACCGCGCCTTTTACCCCCATCGAGGTTAAGAGCGCCCCAATTAAAATAGTCAAAATAGCGACATGAAGCACCTGCGGGGCGATTAAGCTTAATTTGCCTTTGTGAGCAAAGATAACCTCCGCATTCTCCTCCTGCGCCGTCTGCACGGTAAGACCAAGTTTTTTTACTTTTTTTTGCATAGTATCGGCAGAAATATCGGCAGTATCGGCCAATTCGCTAAAGCCTGCCTCTGCTTTTGCGCTTGCGGCATTTTTACGAAACATACGCCAAACGCGCGGCATATGAAGCACGGTGCAGCAAAATAAATTGAGCCAAAATGTCGCCATCAAAAGCCTGAGCATCCAACTGCTATAGATACTGTCGTCGCCGTAAAGCGCCGCGACCACACATAGGCCAGCCATCGCCGCGATAATGTAGACCGCTAATTTTAATGAAGCTAAAAAGCGTAAAATTTTGCTCATTTACATCCTCCGCCTAAACTGCTTTCCTCAATATCCAATCTATTATAGCAGAAAACTTTCATTTTCAACAGATATTTCTTGTAATTTTTTCGCGAAATTTTTCGATATTTTTTTCGGATATTTTATAGCACGCATAGTCAGGGCTTATTTTATAACTATAACGTCCTATTTTTTTCTCCGAAATCCTCATTTTCGACTTTATTCGGAAATATTCACTGTTGCTCTCAATTTTGCCAATGCCCGTCTTTCGGCACGGGAGACCTGCATCTGCGTCAGATTTAACTCCTCGCCGACTTTTTTCTGCGTCCATTCCGCAAAATAACGATAGTAAATAATCTTGCGCTCGATTTCATCCAAATCTGCCATCGCTTTTTTCAAATCCTCGCGCGACTCAAAATCCAGCAGATTTTGATCCTCGTTTCCTAATATACTGCTTAAATCCGCTTCATCGTCATTGCCTGCGAATAACGGCACCGCCTGCATAGCGTTTTGCGCCGCTTTGGTTTCTTTTAAAAACTCCTCGTCGGCGTTTAAAAAATCGCGCAAATCATCGGCTTTGGCCTCACGGCCGTTTTTTTGCAGAAATTCGCTTTCCGCTTTGTTGATAAGCGGCGCCAACTCCCGATATTTGCGCGGTACGGACACCTGCCAGACGTTATCGCGGTAATAATTCATCAATTTGCCGCTGACTGTGCGGTAGGCATAGGTTTTAAAACGAATGCCTTTATCCGGTTCGAACCGTCTCAGCGCGTCAAAAACCGCGATCCGCGCTACCTGCAGCATATCCTCTTTTTCACGGGGAATATAGCACTGCGAACGGCACCAATATTTGATTAACGGCTCCATGGCTTTGATGACTTCCTCGGCATGGGCTTCGTC
>QAKL01000057.1 GCA_003343815.1 Clostridiales bacterium | reverse complement strand
TGAAAGACATTTCCCGCCTGGGACGTCATTTCGTCCAGACGGGGGAATATGTAGAGAAAATCTTTCCGCAAATGGGTGTCAGGCTGATTTGTGTAAACGATGATTACGACAGCGCCGAGGATAACAATAATTCTGCGGAATTATTAATGCCGATCAAAATGGTGATGAATGATTCGTATGTCCGCGATATTTCACAAAAAATTAACAGCAGTATCCATGCCAAGATGAAAAGCGGCGAGTATCTGCCTGCTTCGTGCAGTATCCCATATGGCTACAAGCGCGACGAGGCTAATCATACATTTGCGAGAGATGAGGAAACGGCGCCGATTGTCAGGAGGATTTTTCTCATGCGCGCGCAAGGCGAGTCAATCAATAATATTTGCCGTACGCTGAATGAGGAGCAAATCCCCTCTCCCGGACGTTTGCGTTTCATGCGCGGCGAGACGAAAGCCGCTAAATATGAAAAGACGCTCTGGAGTGCGGCGACGGTGCGAAAAATATTAGCAGATCGTGTCTACATTGGCGATCGAGTGCATGGACGCATCAAACGCAGTCACTTAGGCACGAAAAAAGTACGGCAGGATGAGTCTGCCTGGCAGATTATCGAGCATGGCCATGAGACGATAGTTTCCGCGGAATTGTTTGCTAAGGTACAGCAATTAGCGGTGCAAAAAGCGCAGAGCAGAAATGCGGCCAATCGTCAGGAGACGATAGAGCCGAGAATGCGCGGGTTATTGCAGGATTTAATTTACTGCGGCGATTGCGGGCAAAAAATGCGCGCCTGCAAAGGATTAGGCCGTGCTGATAATAACGGAGGGCGTCAAGCGTTTCTTTATTATGAGTGCGGGCGATATTTGGACAGCGCCCGCAGTGTGTGTCGGACGCACTATATCCGCGCCGAGGAGGTTGCGCTGGCAGTACAGCATGCGCTTTTGCAGCAGCTGCAAACGGCGCAAGTTGCGGCGGAAACCGCGTGCTTGCTTTCGCAAAGCGAGCAAAAGCAGCAAACGGGCAAACGCTTCCTGAGCCTGAGGACAAAAAAGCGCTTTATCGAAAAATCATTGGAGCAGTTGATCCGTGATGTGAGTGTGGGCGCGATAGATAAAGCAAGCTATGATGAGCAAAAGATGAAGCTCAAGCAGGAATTGCAGATTCTGATTAGCGCTGAAAAAGCTGCCAGGCAGGCTTTAAGTGCAGAGGAGCAAAGCAAGGCGGTTTCTGCCCAGCGCTTGGCTTTGTTAAAGGATGTGCAAATTAAACCGCAGCTTGACCGCGACTTGCTTCGCAAACTGGTGGAGAAGATTTTTGTTTATCCGGATAAGCATATAGAAATCAAGTTTAATTACCGTGATCCATATCAGGGAACTGCGGAAGATGAGCATATTTTGACGGAGAAATTGCCATGAAAGAGGAAAAAATTAATGCTTACTACCTGCGTTTGTCTTTAGAGGACGGCGATGTGGCGGAGGGCAGCGCTGCGGAAAGCTTGAGTATCGCTTCGCAGAGAATGTGCATTACCCAATATATCGCCGAAAATTCTCTGCCAGGCGATAACTTTATCGAGTTTGCCGATGACGGGTATTCCGGGACGAATATGGAGCGGCCTGCAGTGCAGCGACTGCTGGAATTAGTCAGAGAGGGCAGGGTGAAGACGATTATCGTCCGCGATTTATCTCGTTTCGCCCGTAATTATCTGCAGGCAGGTCACTATCTGGAATTTATCTTTCCCATGTACGAAGTGCGCTTTATTTCGATTAACGACCGTTATGACAGCGAGGTATACGGCGAAAATCCCGTGGGGCTGGATCTGGCGATAAAAAATCTGCTTAACGAAATGTACAGCCGTGATATTTCAAGGAAAATAAAAAGCACTGTAGATTTGAAAAAACGCAGAGGCGAATACGTCTACGGTACAGCGCCCTACGGTTATAAAAAAGGGAGTGAGAGAAATACTATCGTGCCTGATGAAGAAGCCGCTGTGACGGTGAGACGGATTTTTAGCTTAGCGTCCGAGCAAGTGAGCGTAAGTGAAATCGCCCGAATATTGAATAAAGAAAAAATCCCGACGCCATCGGCGCACTTAGCCCGCTACCGCAGCAGTAAATATAAAGTTTATCCATATTGGAGCTGGGACTCGGTGAAAAATATTTTGGTTAATCGAATTTATACCGGAGATACGGAAATTTTTAAATCTCATGTGGTGAAAGTAGGCTCGTCGCATACCAAACAAATACCGCCTCCTGAGCGCGAGATAGCAGAGGGGACGCATGAGGCGCTAATCTCGCACGAGCTTTACGAGATGGCGCAAAAAACAATTAAATCGCACAAGAAAAAAGCACATACAGCTGAAATTAATCCGCTGACCTCGAAATTAATTTGCGGCTGCTGCGGCAGTAAGCTGAGCAAAGGCAAACCGCAGAATAAAACATGGGCTTGCACCAAAGCGCGCTATACAGATGAGACGGACTGCCGTTTCGTGAAAATTAACGAGGAAGAAATTACGGGGATTATCCTCCGTGCTATCCAAAAAGAATGCGCTTTGGCGGATTTATCATGGAGCGAGCAACGCCAAATTTACACACAGAGCAAGCAAGAGAAACAAAGGTTAAGCGAGAAATTAAAAATTGGCGAAAAAGCTTTGGCCAAGCTGGAAAAAGAAAAGGAAGAACTCTTGATCATGGCAGTCGAGCGCAAAATAGCGCAGGATAGCTATCAAAAACAGAAAGAAGAAATGCGCCAAAAAACTGCGAGCCTAAACGCCGAAATCGCCGAGCTGCAAAGGCAAATAGATGAGCTGCAAAAGCAGGATCAGGAGTTTGAGGCCAAAAATAAAAGTGCGGAAAAACTCGGTGCTTTGCAGAATATAGATAATCTCACGCCGGAGATCATGCAGAAATTAGTGAAAAAAGTGACGGTTTATCCTGAAAAACGAATTGAAATCGCGTGGAATTTTGCGGACAATATAGTCCCTTTTTTGAAATAAAAAGTGTTGTCCATATTATTACTCACCCATGAGCGGCTCACCTATTATCCAAAACGGCAAAATAATCGGCGCGGTAACCTATGTGTTTGTCAATGATCCGACCAAAGGATACGGGATATTGATCGAGGATATGCTGGAGGAAATGGATTAGAAAACAAAAAACATCCGGAGTTAATTGCGATTATGTAATGATGGTAGACATAAAAAGTGTCTACCACATTTTTGTAACAAAGAAAAATCACGCCCTGATGAAATGAGCCCAAAGACGCATTTTAAACGCCGACAATTTCTCCCACGGCATCCGCTATAGAATCAATACGGAAAAAATGGAGATTGAGCAGATTTGGCAGTACGGCAAAGAAAGAGGTACCAGTTCTTCTCTCTGTATATTTGTAATGTAGAATATTACGATGAGGGTCACTACATGGCACACTCCGGCGGTATCGGCTACGAAGACGGCAAAACCTGCGAGGGTATGGCTGTTATCAAGTGCATGACCCCGGGCGAGCATAATTACACTTTTAATTCCATTACTTGTGAATTAAAAGACGACGAGCTGGTATATAAATTACAGGCATCTGCTAACTGCTATCGTGCCGAAAAATTGCCGCTTTATTATGCGAACGAGGTTTTTGAAGCTGGTAAGGGCGCGTTGTTAGGTTTGCTTATTGCCACATCTACCACAAAAATGAAAATCTCCGCCGAAAAAATCTGTCGAGATTATTCCCGCTAAATATAAAATTAACATCGTAGAAGAGCTGGAGCGCGTCTTAGTCCAAGGCGAGTTTGAAGAAAACTACATGGTGCAGATCATTTTAACTGCGGAAAACGGCGATAAATTCGCCATGCGGTCTAAACTGCCAATAAAGAATTCCAGGCGATGTGCGTCGGTATATTCCAAAAGGAGAACAGCAAACAGGTTGATACTTTTATCAATAAACCAATCTGTCAGGCAAATATGACGTTGAAATCATCGTCCCGAAAGATGAGGACAATTTCGTAGCATATCCTACGGGAGTATCTATCGAGGCGTAAGAGAAAAATTAGATATTGTGTAAAATAATACGGCTTATAATTAGCGAATACTGCTCACGATATTAAGCACCTCCTCGCTCGCAGCACCGTTTTTGATGCTTAATGAATAGGTGTAATCTTCATCCTGCCAAGTAGCGACATAAACCAGATCGTCGTTACCTTTCAAGGTGACTTCCGTGCCGTTATCCGTAGCGGCGGGAGAGATCGTTTCGTAATTATTGTAATCACCGCTGATATCGTCAGTGCCTAAAGATTTGCGCAGGCGGGCAGTTTCGTCGCCGTTAGCGGAATAAATGATTTCAAGCATCTCGCCCTCCATAGCACGAAAACTCACAGTGTCAGAGTCAGCTACTTTTTCCGGCAAAGTGATGTCGAAACCGGCGGCTTTAGCGGCATTCTCTAAAGTATTATAATCAACCAAAGGATTGGGGATCTGCTGCGATTGATTGGTAGTAGGAGAGTCGGCGTTATCGCGCGGCTGGACGGTGTTGCCGCAGGCACTCATCGACAGGCACAAAGCGGCGCAGAGGGATAGGGTTACTAATTGTTTTTTCATTGTAAATCTTCCTTCCAATTTTTATAATTTAATTTTGTGGAAATATTTTCATATTCAATAGTGTAGACGCGCAGGGTGCAAAAAAGTTCCTGCATAAGAAAAAAATCTGCAAATTTGCAGATTTTTTTCTTTGTGAAGGATATTTAAGATATAGCAGCAAACCTTTTAAGCGAAAGCAGGTATTAATTTTTTGGCACTGCGGCGCTCAGCGCAGCGGCAGACGGTGACATCTTTCATTTCGGGAGAAATGATTTCTGTTTCGTAACGGCAGGAGAAAATATTTTCGGCTAAAGTTAAGCAGATATGATAGCTTTTTTCACTTCCGTTTAATTTATCGGTTAATTTCGCATTCATCTGCAAATGAGTATTGCCGCTTTCAGCACCCTCAAACATCTGCACATCTTCAAAAGATAATTTTTGACTCAGGCAGGCTTTCATGCTTTGGGTGAGAAATTCTTCATCGGAAATAACATTGCCTGAAAGGGTAATGTTTTGCTGATGAGCCAAAAATTCTTTGACCCAAGCATTCCATGTGAAAACGCCGTTTTGCCAAGCCTCTGAGGCTTCGCGGACAGTGGCGGATAAATCTGCTTTTTGGGGGATATTTAAAAATAAATTGTTGTTAAACATAGGACATACCTCCAAATTTTCATAGTTTTTAGTAATTAATATTTAAGGGGGATTTCCGACAGGTTAAATTAACCTGCCGGAAATATAGATAATAGCGAGAGTTAGCGTCCGTTATGACGGATGTTTCTTTTGGACAAACGCTCTTCCTGGCGCGCGATTCTTTCCGCTTGTCTTTGCTCGCGGCGGGAAAGCATTTCCTCACGTTTCGCCTGTGCCGTTTCTTGGCGGGCGGCTTGCATTTGTTTATTACGCAAAAGCCGCTCCTCGCGCTCTTTAGCAAGGCGCGCCTTTGCTTCTGTGATAGTTTCGCCGTCGTTTTGCAAAAAATTCGCTATGAAGCTTTCCTCAGCGCTTTTGTAAGCATCGACAACAGCTTTTTCGGTAGCTTTATAAGCATTAACGGTTGATTCTTCGATTTTTTGGTAAGCGCCGACGGTTTTTTCTTCAATTTCACGATAGG
>QAKL01000051.1 GCA_003343815.1 Clostridiales bacterium | reverse complement strand
CACAGCGCCCATCATCGCGGAGGGCAAGGTCTATACCGCGGCGTATCAGTCCAAAGAAAAGGCGTATTATTTAGCGGAGATTGATTTAGCAAGCAAAGAGGTAAAACTATTAGCGCAAGCTCTGCCGCAGAAAATGCAGGATGTAAACGGCGCGGTCTATTATTTGGCGGATAATGAACTATGGCTGTATCAGGAAAATGAGAATGTGCTTTTGGCGCAAAATATTACTGATTTTGCCGTAAACGGCGCGGCAGTCTATGTAGCTGATAATGGTACGGGGTTGTGCTTCCTCGAAAATGACGGCAAATTACGCCTGATTGCAGGCTTTTCCGCAGTGCAGTCACTGGAGGCGGCGGACGGCTATGTATTGGCAAAGTTGGACAATGACGGTGAAAGCTTTTGGCTGCTTTTAGACGATAACGGTAATATAGCCGGCGCTGTGCTGAATGCTCGCGAGGTATGCTATGCCAGCGGGGCGATATATGCAGAAAAATAGTACAATGAAAAATGCTGTTAAGCAAATTTGCTTAACAGCATTTTTTATTATCTATTTTTATTATCTAATGGATGTAGAATTTTTTAAGATTGCAAAAAGATAATGCTACAATTAATACGAAAAGAATTAAAGTTGGCGGCAGAAATGATAGTCATAGGAGAAAATGCTCCGCTCCCTTCGCATTTGTCAGTCTTTTTTACTTAGTTTTTACCCTTTTCTTTGCTTTACCGTCTTTTGGCCTCGTTTGACTAAATATGACTCCCTATCAAAAAAGCGGACAAGCATGCTATAATAAAAGACATCAAAAGGAGGAACAAAAAGGTCAACAAAGAAAAGCCCCAAATGCACCAACGAATTCAAACAAACCATCGTCAATCTATACCATTCCGGTAAAACCTATTCCCAAATCAATCACAAATACGGTATCTCTCACAATACTCTCGCCTATTGGATTAAACAATTCTCTGCTTGAAATATTTTGGTTTTTTCTATAAATTTTTCTCCTGACTGATCGTTCTTTTTGATTCTTTAATAAATAAATCTCTGAGCGGATTATCGACAGCTTCTGCCAAGAGCAAAAAACCGCTTTCCACTGAAATCGAATTTGTAATCGGGATAATACGCCCTGTTTTTGACGGTATAGGATTAGTCTTTCCTATAAACATATTGCCTAAACCGTCTTCGACCATCTGCTCCTGCAATTCAACACTGTCAGCCCAAATTATCTCGGCTTGCGAGTTATATAAATTAACCATTTCGTAAAACAAATCGCTGATCAAATCCGATTCTGCCATCAAAATAATCGGATATTTCACTATTGTTTCCATCGAAATACTGTTAAATCCGCTCAAAGGCGAATCTTTATACGTAAGCAAATTATATTCTGAAACATGAAACGGTATAAATATCAATTCATCCGTAAGCGTCATTACAAATTTTTTATTTACTTTCAAAAGGGATTGCACCCCGATATCAGCTTGACCGCTTAATACGGCATCTTTGACTTTATTACGGTTCATTATGTTATATGTAATATTATATTGAGGGTAGTTTTTGTAAAACAAACTGGTAACTTTCGATAAAAAATGGTTTTTGTTTCTTTTATTGGTTGCAACAATTAAATTTCCCGCTTCCGGCCTTTCATCCGAAACAAAATGCTCATAAAGCTCATGCGACAATGCTAAAATTTTTACCGCTTTTTCATAAAAATATTTGCCGTCCTCCGAAAGCGACATTCCTCTGGGAGTGCGTATAAAAAGCTTGGTCTTAAATTCGGTTTCCAGATTTTTTATAGAGGTACTTAGCGCCTGCTGAGAGATAAAAAGCTCCTCAGCGGCATAAGAAAGTGATTGCTTATCTGCTACTCTTATAAAATACTCCAACTGTTCTAACCTCATTTTTCTTCCCCATTTCAATAATGCATAATTTTAATATATACCTTAATATTTTGTTTCTATATATATATATATATTAATTTTATCATACTGCACATTACATCGCAAGAGGTATCAAAAAAATTTGTATCAACCTTTTCTTTACAAAATATTTTTTATTGTTTTATTATAAGCTGTGCGATATGATAAATATATCGAATCGATTTAGTATTATAATCTGCGCAGAGAAACTAAATCAATAAACAAGTTTAAATCTTTTTAGGAGGATGTTTTTTATGCAAAACAAAGTTTTGGTTTTAGGCGTAGACGGCTTAGACCCTCGCCTGACAAAAAAATATATGAATAAAGGCGTTATGCCGAATTTCACTAAATTCCAACAACGCGGCTCTGCCAGAGAAGATTTGGTTATGCTGGGTGCTATGCCGACCATTACTCCGCCGATGTGGACTACTTTGGCTACCGGTGCTTATGCCGGCACTCATGGCATCACCGATTTCTGGAATCCGCATCCGACCGAATTGGATACCTTGATTTATTCCTTTGACTCCTCTAACTGTAAAGCAGAGCCTTTGTGGAATGTCTTTGCCGAGGAAGGTCGTAAGACCTTGGTTTGGCACTGGCCCGGTTCTTCTTGGCCTCCAACCTCCGACAGCCCGAATTTACATGTCGTCGACGGTACTCAGCCCTCTAACATCAACATCGCTGTAGGTACTGCCGAATGGGGACAATGGATTGAAGCTTCTACCAGTATTCACGAAACTCACGTCGTTGAAAAAGAATCTGACGGATCCGGTGCAGGCTGCGTTATTTCTGATTTGGAAGTCGAGGAAGAGTTAGACGGCAGCCAAAACGGCTTAGATATGTCCTTAAAAGCCAAAGTTTTGCAAAACATGATCATGAACGAAAACGAAGGCGAGTGTGCCGGTTCTGCTATGCCGGAATTGTATGAATCTAAAACCACTCTGCCGATTAAAGACGCTACCGGCTGGGCAAACGCTCCGGAGGGTGCTAAAGAATTCGCTATCCCTGTAAGTAATGGTATGGAACGCCGTCATTGCTTGGTCACCAAGAATGCTCAAGGCGTTTATGACACCGTAGCAATCTATAAATCCAAAAAAGGCGCAGAGCCTATCGTTGTTTTAAATAAGCCTCAGGTTGTAGTTAATGACATCATGGACACTGTCAGCAAAAAAGGCAACAAAGTAGATGTAGTTCGTCAGGCTATTTTGATCGGTATCGCTCCGGACGGCTCCAATGTCGAATTATGGTGGGGCAATGCCATGGAAGCTGCTAACGATTTGCTCTTCCACCCGAAAACCATTTTAGCTGATTTACGTGCCAATGTCGGCGAGCTGCGCAGCGTTTCCATGATGATCGGTAACAGCGTTAAAGCTGCTAACGAGGTTTTTGCTCCTCTGTGGGAATCCTACTCCGAATGGCAGGCAAACTGCATGAATTATTTGATTGAAAACAACGGTTATGATGTAGTTTTCTCTCATTTGCACAATGTAGACATCGCCGGTCATACTTTCTGGGAAATCGCTAAATATCGTCCGCACATTGCTTTCTATGATGAGAAGCTGATCCAAGACGTTATGGAGCGTTTCTATGTCGATACCGACCGCTATTTAGGCCGCTTCATGCATTTGCTGGATGAGGGCTGGGATATCATCATCACCTCCGACCATGGTTTGGTTTGTGCCGAAGAAGATGAGCCGGCTGTACCTATCGGCGATCCGTTTGGCATCAATATCAAAGTTATGGAAGAATTAGGCTATACCGTCATGAAAAAAGATGCCGACGGCAACGATTTGCGTGAAATCGACTGGGAGAAAACCACTGCTGTCGCTCAGCGCGGTATTTACATCTATATTAACTTAAAAGGACGCGATCCTCACGGTATTGTTGATCCGGCTGATAAGTATGAATTAGAGCGTAAAATCATTGACGATTTGTATAACTACCGCTGGAACGGCAAGCGTATCATTGCTTTGGCCGTACGTAAAAAAGAAGCTGCTCATTTCGGCTTAGACGGCGAAAACTGCGGCGATATCATTTACTTCAACGAGGAAGGCTTTAACCGTATCCACGGTGACTCCATCTCTACCTACCAAGGATATGCCGATACATCCGTATCTCCTATCTTTATGGCAGCAGGTCCGAATATTAAACAAAACTACATCACCGACCGTGTAATCCGTGAGGTTGACGTAGCTCCTACCGTAGCTACTTTAGGCGGCGTGAGAATGCCGGCTCAGTGCGAGGGCGCTCCTGTTTACCAGATTTTCGAAAAATAATTTTTTGGCAGTACAGCATATACGTTGCTTGCCAAAGCTTCCTGTTAATCATGAATAACAGGAAGCTTTGGCGATGTTTTCCACATCAATATTTGTCTTTATTTGTCTTTCGCTGATTTCTTTATATTTAAAATTTTCGATATTATATTTAAATTATTTTTTAGGAGGAATACGAATGACTGCTTCAAAAAGCACTAAATACTATATTCATGTAGCTATCTTTTTATTAATTACTTTTGGTTTTGGTTTCTTACCAACGTTCGCACAAATTACTCCTGTAGGCATGAAAGTTTTAGGCGCATTTTTAGGCGCTGTCTACGGCTGGTTGTTTATCGCTTTGGACTGGCCGAGCTTAATCGCGCTTTTGGCTTTAGGTATTTCCGGCTATGCCGATACTACTCATGAATTATTTATTTCCGGCTGGACATTCCAGTCTGTTTCTCAGTCTTTGTTGGCTTATATGTTTGCCGCCGCTATTGCGCAGTCCCAATTTACTTCTTATATTGCCAATAAATTGATGTCGATTAAAATCTTCAGCGGCCGTCCTTATGTTTTAATGATTGGTATTTTAATCGCCGCCGAAATCATGTTCCTCTTACAATGCGGCTTAGCCGGGTTATTCTTGCTATGGAGCTTGTGCTCGACTATCGCTCAAAAATCAGGCTATGAAAAACACAATAAATTCTGTACGATAATGGTTCCGAGTATCATCGTTGTTTTCATTTGGGCTAATTTTATTTTCCCGTTCAATCCCGGCTCTATTGTGCAAATTAACTTCTTCGCTAAAGGCATGTCCGCTCTTGACCCCAATATCACCGTCTCTTTTATGGGTTGGATAGCTTGGTGGCTTGTTTTTACCAATGCATATATCGTTTTATGGATTTTATTTGTTAAATTCGTCTTACGCTTCAAATACCCGGAAATCGCTATTCACGGTGCCGAATTAACCTCTCTCGGCGATAGCAAGCAAAAAATGACCTCCGATCAGAAATTCGGTTTAACTCTTTTAATCTTCTTCATCGTTGGAATGTTTATCCCCAATCTTTTGCCGAAAGGCTGGGTTTTCACCCAAATGTTTACCCGTTTAGGCTTAACAGGTATGCTGCTCTTGGTATTATGTATATTCTGTGCTTACAAAAAGCAAGACGGCAAATTATTCACCAGTATGCAGGAGCTTTCTAAAGGCATCGTCTGGAATATCATCTGGCTGTTGGTAGCTACCGAGCCTCTGGCTAATGCCTTTAACTCTGAGTCTTGCGGTATTATGGCTTCTATTATGACTACGGTTACGCCTATTTTGACGCAGCTTTCTCCTACTATATTCTTAGTCATTACCTTGATTGTTTTAGGTTTGGTGACGCAGGTAGTACACAATTTCGTGCTGATGGTTGTTTTCATTCCGCTGTTGTGCCCGATTTACGCGCAAATGGGCGGCAATCCCTTTGTCTTGTTCTTTGGTTTGATCGTCTGCTTAAACGCTGCTTTAACCACTCCGGCTGCCAGCTACACCTCTGCTTTGATGTTCGGTGAGCCGTCGATGGAAACAAAGCATGCTTATGTCCAAGGCTTTGCCCATTTCGTCTTTTCGTTAGTTATTTTCTTCGTAATAGGTCTTCCTGTTGCCAATATTTTATTCTAGTCTTACTCAAAAAGCCCGCTTTTCAGTATGAGTGCTCATAAGACAGTAATTCTTAAAATTACGGTTATTGCATCTGTCAGGCAGGGTCGGCAAAAAAATAACTGGTATCTGGTGAAAGCTGGATACCCGTTATTTTTTTGCTGTCACGAAAAGCAATAGCATACTTGCCCGCTTTTTTAATAGGGGTTCACAGCGAAAGGCTTTGTGAGTGCAGCAAGGGCGGTGGAGTAAGAGAGGATATTGACTTTTAATGTCAAGATGTATATAATACTTTTGCAGTAAATAATATAATAAAATCTATAATATATAAAGATGTTATAAAAAGGCGTTGCCTTTTGGGGCGTATGCAAGAATATAGGCGAAGGATGAAAAGAGGTGCAAAGGATGACTGAGCAGAAAAGCAAAGCTATTATGGTGAACAGCATAATGCTGATTGCGATTATTACGGCATATATTTGCCGTTTTATCGGCAAGGGGGCTTTTTATCCGACGTTTTTTACTTATTTGCGAGGTTTCATTTATATCGGCCTTTTCGCTATGTGGGGAATCTTTGTCAGACAGCGTGTTGTCCAAAAACAGGCGAAAAAATATCTGACGTGGGTTGCGGTTTTGCTTATTTTTTGGATGATGGTGCGCTCGGCAAAATATTTTATCTTTTGGCAGGCGGCTGCAATACGCTATGCGTGGTATCTCTTTTATCTGCCGATGATCTTTGTGCCGATGTTAGCGTTATTAATTGCTTTGTCGTTGGGTAAACCCGATGATTATCGTCTGCCGAAAGCTGCTGTCATTCTTTGGCTTATTTCCGCGGCTTTGCTTATTGTTGTGTTAACTAATGATTGGCACCAACTGGTCTTTGCTTTTCCTCAAAATACGGCAGTTTGGACGGATGAGGATTATGATTATGCGTTTTTTTATTTTGTTATAGTCGCTTATCAGGTGGTTTGTGCGCTTGCGACGCTCCTTATCATGTTTAGCAAATGCCGCATACCCAATGGCGCGAGGTGCATTTGGCCGGTAATTCCGCTCTTTTTGTCGCTTCTTTACAGTGTGCTGTACATTATGGGCGTGCCTGAATTACGTTCTTGGTTCGGAGATTTGACGGCGTTTCAAAGTGTGATGTATATTTGGTGCTTTGAATTATGCATTGCTTGCGGTTATATTCATTCTAACAGCCGCTATGTCGATTTGTTTGAATTTTCGGGGGGGGGGGTATCGGGCCAGATTACCGATAAAGATTTTAATATCCGCTATCTGGCTAAAAACACGGTGCCTGTAGCAATAGACGAGATGAAAAGAGCGCAGCAAAATCCCGTGCTGCTTAACGGCTTAGCTGTGCACACGATGCCGATAAGCGGCGGCTATGCGGTCTGGACGGAAGATGTGTCGGCTCTTTTGAAAATAAAGGAAGAGCTCGAATGCTTAGCGGAGGAATTGGCAGAAAGAAATAATTTGCTCCGTTATGAATATACGCGCGAGACGAAGAGCCGCAAAATTGCGGAGCAGAATCGATTGTACAATTTATTGCAAGCCGCCACGCAGCGGAAAATCGACCGTATTGCGGCGCTTAGTGAGGAATATCAACGAATTTCTCAAACTGACGCGCAAAAAAGCAAGGCGCTGCTGGCAGAAATAGCGGTGCTGTGCAGCTATATCAAACGGCGCAAGCATTTGACGTTGCTGACTGACCGCGATTATAAAGTAGCAGTAGGAGAGCTTGAGCGGGCGTTTTCCGAATCATTGCAGACGTTATCGTTATTAAAAGTGAAAAGCATGCTTTATATCGAGGATGATCTGCCCATGCTGGAGGGCAGAGAGGCGGCTGCGGTGTTTGATTTTTATGAGGAAGTAATCGAAGACGCTTTGACTGATTTAAAAAGCGTGCAGGTGAGTTTGACCAATATTAAAAATTTGCGCTTGACGCTTAATGTTTGCTGTATGGTAGATTTGGAGCATTTTGCCGCGCGAACTGCTGTATGCTATGAAAATGAAGGCGACGGTTACCAGCGCTTGATTTTTAGCG
Source organism: Clostridiales bacterium (assembly GCA_003343815.1). GTDB lineage: Bacteria > Bacillota > Peptococcia > Peptococcales > Peptococcaceae > QAKL01. Next base: position 24 of record QAKL01000051.1, on the reverse strand, counting down.
TGGGAGGTGGCGCGAAATGAGTGC
>QAKL01000068.1 GCA_003343815.1 Clostridiales bacterium | reverse complement strand
AACCCTCTTAACAATCACCCTAACCCCCTTAAAACGGCCGCTCAAACGCCGCGGAGGCTAAAAGCACTTCTTTGCGATAGATTAATTTACTTGTTACTTTACAAAATTCCATCTTTCTCCTCTAATTATACCTAAAATCCCAGCAAAAATCCACCATTCGCCGTATTTTGTCACTAAAAAAAGACAGTGCCGCAGCACTGCCCCTTTTTGCTTTACTTTTACTTATGCTTCAACGACTTTGTTTAAAGCCTCGATCAACGCGGTGATGTTAATGCCGTGAGCGGCAGCGCCTTGACCGATATTTTCGAAATGTGCAGCCGCACATCCCAGACATCCCATACCGTACTCCATAAAGACAGCTGCGGTCTTCGGATATTTTTGGACAGTTTCCATAATACTGCTTTCTGCGGTAATAGTCATTTCAGTTACCTCCTAAAAATTGATACTTTTAATATGTCCGTTTTTTCATTTTTTATCTTTACACTTTGGACAAAGTGTATTATAATACACCTTATCCGAAAAAGAAAGTATGCACTTTTTTGTAATATACTATCCAAAAAGGAAGTGTGAGAATGAGCAGCTACAATATGCAGGATACGCCCTTTGGCTATACCTTATCCGTCATCGGCGGCAAATGGAAAATGGTCATCATGTTCGTCATCGTCGAAAAATCCGTCGCCCGCTACGGTGAAATCAAGCGCGCTATTCCCGATATTACCCATAAAATGCTCAGCGCCCAGTTAAAAGAATTGGAGCACGACGGTATCATCCTCCGCAAAGAATACCAGCAGGTCCCGCCCAAAGTCGAATATTCCCTCTCGGAAAAAGGCAAATCGTTAATGCCTGTTTTGGAGGAAATGTGTAAATGGGGCAGCATTTATAAACCCCAAACAGCCGACGAGGACAACACTCATGCCCCGCGCTGCCCGTTTCATAAAGACATCCCGCTAAGCGCCCAATAATAACTACTTGCCAATGAGGTGAAGCACTTGAATCATATCTTTGAAAGCTATACTTTGGAGCAATGGATCCTCCTTTTCTTCTTTTACAGTTTCTGCGGCTATCTGTGGGAGGTCTTTTACGTTTCTTTGCGCAAGCATCATCTGACCGACCGCGGCTTTTTATACGGGCCTATCCTGCCGATTTACGGCAGCGGCGCTTTAATCATTCTTTTAGCCACCATTCCGGTCAAATATTCTGTTCCCTTAGTCTTTATCTGCGGATTACTCGCCGCGACCTTGTTGGAATTCATCACCGGCTGGGCGATGGAAAAATTATTCAAAGTCCGCTACTGGGACTATAGCGACGATTTTTTAAATGTAGGCGGCTACATCTGCCTTAAAGCTAGCCTTGCTTGGGGCGTATTTTCCGTCTTATTAATCCATTTCGTGCAAGACTACGTCGAAAAAATCTTGTTTATGATCCCTGCGGAAATAGTTACGCCCTGCGCCTTTGTGCTTACCGCAGCTTTCTGTGTCGATGCGACAGTATCTGTCCGCGCCGCTTTGGATTTGAAAGAAGTATTGCAAAATATTGCCGCCAATAACGAAGAACTGCGCCGTCTGCAAAATCGTCTGGACGTCGTCGCCGCCTTTATCGAGGAGGACAAAGAAAACCTCAAAGAGCGCGTCAGCGACAGTTTGGAAAGTATCAGCGACAAATTAGAGGATCTCGGCGAAAAGGTCGAAGACTTCAAGCTTGAGCAGTCCTATATCCGCTCGCAGCGCAAAATCATCCGCCGTCAAAATATCGAGCAGGCCAAAGCCGACTACCGCTTGCGTTTTGAGCAATTAGCGGAAAATTTAAAAGCGCAGGAAAAATATTTTGCCGAGCACGCCCAAGACACAGCCGAAAATTTGCAGGAGCGGGCGAAAAAACAATCCGAACTATCCAATATTCGTACCGCTATGACCGAGTTTAACGCCAAACGCCGCATAGAGCGCCAGCAGAAAAGCTATCGTCACGCGCAAAGCATCTTGAAGCGTAACGGCTCGGCTATTTCCAAAAAATACGCCGATGCCTTAAACGAATTAAAGCAAACAAAAGACAAAAACGCCAAAACATCGGAATGATATTTTGCGCATAAACCATTTTTCAGAAAGGAACGCCATGAAAATATCTCCCAAAGCCGCTTTGCAAAAGCTCTTGCGCATGCTTGTAATAATCCTTATCTGCGTAAGCCTGGTGGCTTTAAGCTTAAACTTTTATATTTTATCCGCCTCCGCGCCCGATATTTTTTCCCTTGAGGAAAATCCTGCGGGCACATACGACGCTATTTTGATTTTAGGCTGCAGCGTCCATGCCAACGGTAATCCATCGGCTATGCTCAAAGACCGCTTAGAGCGCGGGATCAGCCTCTATCAAGCAGGCGTTTCCTCCAAAATCATCGTCTCCGGCGACCACGGCAGTGCCAACTACGACGAGGTCAACGCTATGAAAAATTACTGCATCAACCAAGGCGTGCCCTCTGAGGATATTTTCATGGATCACGCCGGCTTTTCCACTTACGAGAGCCTCTACCGCGCTCGCGATATATTCGAGTGTCGAAACATTATCATCGTCAGCCAAAAATATCACCTCTATCGCGCCGTCTATATCGCTCATGCCTTGGGCTTAGATGCCGTCGGCGCCCAAAGCGACTATCGCGCCTACCGCGGACAGGCTTACCGCGAGGTGCGCGAAATATTAGCCCGCGACAAAGATTTCTTTTTTGCAATTTTTAAACCCTTGCCTACTTTTTTAGGCGAAAGTATCCCCGTAAGCGGAAACGGCGATGTTACCAACGATAAATTATAAACAATACGAAAAAGAGCACTTCAAAAGAAGTGCTCTTTTTCTCACAAACGCAATGGAGATGTGTTTCTATGAAAAAAGGATAATTCCTAATATTGACCGCCATATACCGCCCATGCGGCGCCTAAAATAATTAAAAACGCAATTATTGCCGCTATATTAATAAATTTCTGCTCTGTACTCTGCCGCATTTCTCTCATCCCTTTCTGTGCATATTATAACAGACAAACGTAAAACCTCAATGCATTAAATGTAAAATATTTGTAAAAATCATCAACAATTCGCCGCGCATATACTATAATAAAAACGAGGTGATTTTTATGCCTTATCCTTACCTTTTGCGAGCAAACAAGCGTATTTTAATCGAGCTTGCGCCCAAAACACTCACCCTTTTCGCTTCTGACGAGCCCCTATTCTCTAGCCCCATCGCTATCGGCAAATCTCAAACCCCCACCCCCTTAGGCGAGTGGAAAGTCATTAACAAAAAAATATTAGATCCCCGCAGCGTTTTCGGCTCCCGCTGGCTCGGTCTCTCTCTATCCGGCTACGGTATCCACGGCACTAATAATCCTCTAAGCATCGGCACCGCCGCCTCTTTGGGCTGCATACGGATGCATAACAAAGACATCGAGGAATTATTCGCCCAAGTCTCTATCGGCACTCCCGTCAAAATTATTCGAGCCTCAACAGATACTCCCACCTATCAGATCCAAGCAGGCGACACTATCTATAAAATATCCCAAAAATACAACCTTGCTCCCAAGCAGCTTTTGCTCCTTAATCCCGCCATTGATCCCCTAAACCTCCCAATAGGCAAAGTTTTAAGCTTGCGCAAAAAATATTAGGAAAAAAAGATTTGTTTATCAAAGACTCCTTGACAAACGAAAAAAAGAGTGCTATAGTAATTTAAATTATATTTTGCGAAAAGCTATGATGAAGATAAGTCGTAAAATCAGTTTTTCTTTAGAGAGTCGGGTCAGGTGCAAGCCGATAAAAACCTTTACGAGTGCTCGCTTCGGAGCCGGGAAGAAGAAAGCCTAATGGTGAGTAGAACTTCTCCGCATCAGCTGCGTAAAAGCTGTCAAGAGATGCGATTTTTCGCATAAATTGAGTGGTACCGCGGGTTAGACTCGTCTCATGTTTTTGAGACGAGCCTTTTTATATCCACAAAAAATTCTTACAGAATTTTTTGTGGGGAGTACGCAGGATAAGCTGCGCAATCGTGCAGCGTTTCTGCGATTCCTTAAAATTTTAAACAGGGAATACGCAAGCTTAAGCTGCGCGCTATGCAATAATTTTCGCCTGCTTGCGCGACTTTCTTTAAAAAACGTATGTTTTTCCCATTGAGGGATAAAATATAGCTAAATAACTTGGGAGGTGGCAGATATCAATTACAAAAGAGTTACCTTATTAGCCGGGCATTACGGCAGCGGCAAGACCAATATCGCCGTCAATCTGGCTTTAGAGATCAAAAAGCACTATCCTGTCGTCATCGGGGATTTAGACATCGTCAATCCCTATTACCGCACCAAAGACAGCCAAGACGAGCTTGAAAAAGCCGGCATTGATCTGATTTCCTCTCCCTATGCCAATACCAATTTGGATATTCCGGCGATCCCGGCTGATTTTTACCGTATCACCAATGACCACAGCACTTACGCCGTTTTAGATATCGGCGGTGATGACCAAGGCGCTGTCGCTTTGGGGCGCTATGTACCGGCACTGATCGAAGAAAATAACTTCGATATGCTCTTTGTCGCCAATTTCCGCCGCCCGCTTACCCCAAACGCCGAGGATGCCCTTGGTGTCATGCGTGAAATCGAAACTGCCTGCGGTTTAAAATTTACCGGTATTATTAACAATACCAACTTAGGCGCAGAAACTACCGCGCAGACCGTGCTGGACTCTGTGGCGGAATGTGAAAAATTAAGCCATTTAAGCGGCTTACCTATCGAGCGCACTTCAGTGCGCGAAGATTTAGCCGATGAAGTAAGTCAACATGTGCCTGATATCCTGGCACTTCATTTACAAAAAAAACCTTTTTAAATTTAAAAATCCAAAGGAGGCAACACTATGGCAAAAGTAACGTTTAACACCGACCTATGTAAGGGCTGCGGCCTGTGCGTCGATGCCTGTCCCAAAAAGATTTTGGCTATCTCCAAAACTATTATTAACAAAAACGGCCACTTCCCGGCGGAAATGACCGACCAAGAAAAATGTATTGCCTGCGCTTTTTGCGCGACGATGTGTCCTGATTCGGTAATTACGGTAGAAAGATAAAGGAGGAATAAATTATGGCAGAAAAAGTTTTGATGAAAGGCAACGAAGCCATCGCTGAGGCTGCATTAATCGCCGGCTGCCGTCATTATTTCGGCTACCCGATCACGCCGCAGACGGAAATCGCCGCCTACATGGCAAAGCGTATGCCGAAAATCGGCGGTACTTTTTTACAAGCAGAAAGCGAAATCGCCGCTATTAACATGGTTTACGGTGTTTCCAGCACCGGCAAAAGAGTTATGACCTCGTCCTCAAGCCCGGGCATTTCCTTAAAAACCGAGGGCTTATCCTACTTGGCCGGTTCTGATTTACCGGCTTTAGTCGTAAACGTCCAGCGCGGCGGCCCGGGATTAGGCGGTATCCAGCCCTCGCAGTCCGATTATTTCCACGCTACAAAATGCGGCGGTCACGGTGATTATCACATGATCGTTTTAGCTCCGGCAAGCGTCCAGGAAATGGCTGATTTGACGATCAAAGGCTTTGAGTTAGCTGATAAATACCGTATGACCTCCATGATTTTGGCTGACGGCACCATGGGGCAGATGATGGAGCCCGTAGCTTTGGAGGAAAGAGCAACCAAAACTTTCGAAAAACCTTGGGCTACTAACGGCACCGACATGAAACGCCCCAAAAACGTCATCAATTCGTTATATCTGGATCCGGGCGAATTGGAAAAAGTAAATTTCCAACGTTTCGAAAAATATAAAACCATCGAAGAAAACGAAGTCATGTACGAAGAATTCATGATGGACGACGCTGAAATCTGCATCGTAGCCTTTGGTTTGAGTTCCCGCATCTCGAAAAACGCGATTATCGCCGCCCGTGAAAAAGGCATCAAAGTCGGCATGATCCGTCCGATCACCCTGTGGCCTTTCCCCAAAGAAATCGTCGCTAAGCGCGCCGATCAGGTCAAAGCATTCATCTCGGTCGAATTATCCATGGGTCAAATGATGCAGGATGTCCAGCTTTACAGCGGCTGTAAGAAACCTGTACTGCTGTGCAACCGCGTCGGCGGCATGATTTTCTCCCCAGAGGAAGTCTTGGCTAAAATCGAAGAAGCTGCGCAATTAGGAGGTGCTGAATAATGATCGTTTTTGAAAAACCGAAATCTTTAACCGATGTCCCCTATCATTACTGCCCGGGCTGCACCCACGGTATCGTGCACCGCTTGGTCGCTGAGGCGATTGATTCTTTAGGCATCGAGGGCAAAACTATCGGCGTAGCTCCCGTCGGCTGCGCAGTCTTGGCTTATAATTATTTCACCTGTGACATGATCGAGGCGGCTCACGGCCGTGCGCCCGCTGTCGCGACCGGCGTCAAACGCTCATTACCAGATCATATCGTCTTCACCTATCAAGGCGACGGCGACTTGGCCTCCATCGGTATGGCTGAAACCGTCCATGCAGCTACCAGAAACGAAAATATTACCATTATCTTTATTAATAACGCTATTTACGGCATGACCGGCGGCCAGATGGCACCGACCTCATTGCCCGGTCAGGTCACTCAGACCTCGCCCTACGGCCGTGATGTCAATACCGTCGGCTACCCGATCCGCGTATGTGAGATGCTTTCCCAATTAGAAGGACCAGCCTACATTGAGCGTGTCGCCGTAAATAATGTGAAAAACGTCAAAAGCGCGGGGCGCGCGATCAAAAAAGCTTTTGAAAATCAAATTAACAACAAAGGCTTTTCTTTGATCGAGGTCATCTCTGCCTGCCCGACCAACTGGGGCAAAACTCCCCAGCAGGCCTTAGAGTGGATTGACGAGGCGATGATTCCTTACTATCCGTTAGGCGTTTACAAGGACAAATTCAAAGAGGAGGCGAGCAAATAATGAAAACCGCAAACATTCTTTTAGCAGGTTTCGGTGGTCAGGGTATCCTTTTCGCCGGTAAATTTGTAGCTTACAGCGGCCTTTACGAGGATAAAGAAATCAGCTGGCTGCCCTCCTACGGACCTGAAATGCGCGGCGGTACCTCCAACTGCTCCGTCATCATCAGCGATACTCCGATCGGCTCGCCGATTGTCAATAATCCTGACATTTTATTGGCGATGAACATGCCCTCTTTGGACAAATTCGAAAGTGCGGTCAACCCCGGCGGCAAAATTTTTGTCGACAGCACCTTGGTTGAGCGCAAAGTAAACCGCACCGATGTAGATGTTTACTACGTTCCTGCGACTAAAATGGCGGCTGACGCCGGGATGCCTACCTTGGCGAATATGATTTTGGTCGGCAAAATCATCAAAGAAACCGGCATCGTTTCCTTTGACAATATGGACGGCGTTTTGAAAAAAGTAGTTTCCGCCAAAAAGCAGGACCTGCTGGATTTAAACAAAAAAGCGCTGGATTTAGGCTACAATTTCTAATCAAAGCATTTCAGATTGCATTTAAAGGAGTGAAAATCAAATGGAAATCACTATTACCAAAACTACCTCTCCCAAAGCTCATCCTGCCGATGACGTTTTGGGCTTTGGCAAATATTTTACCGATCATATGTTCATCATGGACTATGACAAAGAAAACGGCGGCTGGCAGAATGCCCGCATCGTGCCGTTCGGCAATTTGAGCTTGCACCCGGCAGCTACCGTATTTCACTACGGCGCCGAAATTTTCGAGGGCTTGAAAGCTTACCGCACGCCCGAGGGTAAGGTACAGTTATTCCGCCCGATGGAAAATATCCGCCGTATGAATAATTCTGCCGAGAGAATCCGCTTGCCCCAGTTAGACGAAGAATTTGCTTTAAAAGCATTGGAAACTTTCGTCGAATTAGAGCAGGACTGGACTCCGTCCTCTCCCGGTACCTCCTTGTACCTGCGCCCATTTATGTTTGGCAATGACGAATCTTTGGGCGTTCACTCCATCCATAAAGCCGTCTTTATCATCATCGCCTCTCCTGTCGGCAGCTACTATGCCGAGGGTTTGGATCCTGTTAAAATCATGATCGAAACCGAGGACGTCCGTGCTGTTCGCGGCGGTACCGGCTATGCTAAATGCGGCGGCAACTATGCAGCCAGCAACCGCGCCGGTGAAAAAGCCGAAGAAATCGGTTTCTCCCAAGTATTGTGGTTAGACGGCGTTGAGAGAAAATACATCGAGGAAGTCGGCGCGATGAATGTCATGTTCATGATTGGCGATGAGATCGTCACCCCGGCCTTAACCGGCTCGATTCTGCCCGGTATCACCCGCAAATCCTGCGTTGAATTATTGCGCGACAAAGGCTACAAAGTCTCCGAGCGTTTGTTATCCGTCGACGAATTAGCGCAAGCTATGGCAGACGGCACTTTGAAAGAGGCTTGGGGCTGCGGTACCGCCGCTGTCGTCTCACCGATCGGTCTGTTGCGCTATGAGGGCAAAGACTATATCGTTAACAATAACGAAATCGGTCCTGTCACCCAGATGCTCTACGATGAATTAACCGGTATCCAGTGGGGTACCAAACCCGATAAATTCGGCTGGATCTACCCGATCAAACAAAAATAAGATTCCTAAGAGGGTGAATATTTATATTCATCCTCTTTTTTGGAGGTACATATGAGCGAGAACTATAAATATTTTGCCCACGATAGTTGCGAATATTTCCCCTGTCATGCGAAAGCCGATCCCGAAAATTTCAACTGCCTATTTTGCTATTGCCCGCTTTATGCGCTCGGTGAGGACTGTGGCGGTGATTTTGTTTATCTAAAAAACGGAATCAAAGACTGCTCTGATTGCTTAAAGCCGCATTTAAAAGAAAACTATGCGGCAATCCTCGCCCGCTTTTCGGACATCGTAAAGCTCACCCAAAAATAAGCACACAAAAAGACGTTTCTAATATAGAAACGTCTTTTTGTTATCTTAATTGCGGAGGAGAAACATATTAATTGTTGCGCATAGCCTCAATCGGACTTAATTTCACGGCTTTATTTGCCGGGTAAATACCCGCAACTACGCCTACCATGATCGAAAAGCCCATCGCCAACAAAACCAATCCCGGTGTGATCATCGACAAATTGACCGCCGTACTGCCATCGCCTACCATACTGCTCATATAACCCGCAGCGATAATATTGATGACTTTCGATAGCCCGAAACTGATACCTATTCCCAAAATACCACCGATTAAACCGATTAACCCTGCCTCGGTCAAAAATAAGAGCCTGATATCGGCAAAAGTCGCGCCGATAACCTTCATAATCGCGATTTCTTTCGTGCGCTCGTAAATTGACATGATCATCGTATTGATAATGCCGATCGCCGCGACCAAAAGGGTGATACTACCGATACCGCCCAAGATTGCCTGACTGATCTTGGAGATCTGCTCCACGCCCTTTAACTCATCGGCGATACAATAAGCGCTGTATCCCTCATCGCGTAAACTCTGCGCTACCGACGAAGCATACTCGCTGCTCTCAGTGCGAACGGTTACTGAATTGTAACTTACACCGTTTTTCTTTTTCTCTTTTTTCGCCTCGTCGCTCATCGTAAAATCATTTAATTTTTTCACCGTGCTCATCGGCATATAAACATTATAGGAATGACTATTGTCATTTTTTGGTAGAACACCGACTACCTCTAATGTAATACTTTTTTTCTTTTCCTGGTCATTCGTATACTTAGAAACCGATCCTTTAAGCTTCATCCCGAGCATACTTAAAGTCGCATCATAAATTTTATCGGGATCATACTCGTAATTATCCCAGTAGTGCTCGTCATTAGGATCGTAGAAATTATCACTGACACGCCCGCCGATAACTACTTGATAAGTATCAGTCGTCTCCAAAAGACGCCCTGCACCGTCCTCGAGCTCAAAGCCGAAATCCGCCATCTGCTCCGGTTCGACACCGATTATACTCAAATAGCCTTGTTTTTTGCCCCATTGGACACTGTCTACCGAAGTTTGAATTTGCGGGGCTACCGCCGTAACTCCTTCCATCTGTTTAATAGTTTCGATCTTTTCATCATTAAGCAGCATCTCGCGTCCTTCGCCGTTATCGCTGGTGCTATAGCCGCGGTAAACCTCGATTTCATTCAAGCTGCCCCACTGAGCGACCATGCTGGTCATGCTCGCGGTAAGCCCCAGCGCCAGAGAAATCATGACAATAATGGCCGTGACTCCGATCATGACTCCCAAAACGGTCAAAAACGTCCGTCCTTTATGGCGCAGGAGATTGTGCCATGCCATATTCAACAGATCGGCTTTATTCATCTAAAAGCTCCTCATCTGCTTTCTTTTTGCGCTTGTCACGGATGATAATACCTGCCAATACCGCAATAATCACGATAAAGATAATATCTTTGATATGACCTTTCAAGGTATCCAGAAAATTATTTCCATCATCCATCGGCTCCATACCCGGGTCGTTTGGATCAATATCGGGGACAATCATTTCAGAGACATTCACTGTAAAGGGATACTCCATGACGACATCCTCATTATCAGTAGTCGTATAGCTTAAAACGATATTACCGCTTAACTCGCCCACTTCCTCAGGCACAAAGGAGCCGGAAAAAGTATCGGTCGCACCGACATCGAAATTGCCGATATAATAAACTTGATTTTCAAACACCGGAGACTCGCCCTGGATTTCCGCTTTTAAATTAGTCACGGCGACTTTACCGGCATTGACAAACTCGATACTGTAATCAGCAGGTGAGCCTACCGTCGCCTCTTTCGCTACCGAGTGAGCGATGATGTCGATCTGACTTTCCTGACCTACAGGAATATTCACATTATCCTCGGCCTCATATGCGTCGCCGTCCAAGCTTTCGTAAGTAATGCTGACGGGCACGACATAGGTTTTTGCCGCGGCATTGCTGTCTACATACATCGTGATTTCCTTTTTCGCGACGGATTTTCCCGCGATATGGTCGATATAGAAAGTATTACTGCTGTCTACCGGCGAAAAAACGGTGCCGGAGGAAACGACAGTGGAGTTGGAGCTTTCGTTGGTCGGTACTTTTAAAGAGATCTGCACATTGCGGACTTCCTTGGCATTAGTATTCTCGACATACAGATTTAACGTCACATGACTGCCTGCATAAGCTTTGCTCGGCGAGACGGTATACTTATTGATAATGACGCGCGGTACTTTGCCGCCCGCGCTGGTTAACGGCAAGGGGAGATTGACAACCATTTCCTGCGCCTTTTCCGAGCCGGTATAGTCAACCGTCATCGTCATTTCGTTATCCTTGCGTCCCGCATTTAACTCCAAATCATAGCTTACCTGGAACAAGTCACCGCCGCGGATATCGCCGATTAATTTATTATTGGACAAATCAGCGACTTTGATATTTCGATCGCCTTTATCGTTTAATTCTTTGCCCAATAAAGATACTTTGACATTGCGCGCTTTGGAGTCGCTGACATTTTCCACATAGAAAGTCGCGGTAGTTTTGGTCGTGCTGTCGGTAACCTCAGGCGAAAATTTAACATCACGCACGACAAAGCTCGGCGTGCTCAAAGCATATTTCGGCGAGACATAAAATTGTTTGGAAGTGGTAAATGGGCGCGTCGCCTGACCGATATCCCAGTTATAGCTTCTTAAAATAGCATTCAATTTATATCCGTCGCCGCCGATTTCACGGGCATTGGCATCGACTACTAAAGTCACATTAAAAACATAGCTCTCGCCGGCTTTAACCTTATCCACTTTTGGATCATAAGTATCTCCGCCGCCTAAAACGGAGAAGTTTTTCAGCGCTTTTTCATCCTCGGTAAACTGGATGATTGGCATCATCGCGTCTCCCGAGCCCATATTGCGCGCGGTAATGGCGATATCAAACTGCTCGCCGACTGCAGGCTCGTTTAAAATTTCAATATTATCAATCGTCCACAAAGGATTAGCGCCTGTTTTATAGGTGATCTGCTCATTGTTGCTGTCCGTCGAAACCGACTCACCCTCTGCCCAAGCAGGGACGGCTAAGCCCAAGGTAAAAATCAAAACTAACAATAATGCCGTTATTTTATTAACTTTATGAATTTTTTCTCTCATCTCTTCTCCTCCGTATCTTCTTCGTTTAAAATCTTCGCCTTCTCCGCTTCCGGCTCTTTTTCCTGAACTGATTGCGGAGACTCTGTCTTCGGCTCCTCAATATCCGGTAAACTTTCGATTATTTCCTCAGCTTTGGTCAATTCCTTGATAGCCGCCTCGCCCTCGGTAATCTTGATCACCTTGCCGTCGCGCATATGGATAATGCGGTCGGCATACTGGGCGACCTCTAAATCGTGGCTGACCATGATTAAAGTGCACTGTCTTTTGCGCACAATCTGCTGTAAAAAACTCAAAATTTCAATCGTAGTCTTCGTATCCAAATTACCCGTCGGCTCATCGGCAAAGATGATCTTGGGCTCCGTCACCAACGAGCGAGCAATCGCTACCCTCTGCTGCTGACCGCCGGAAAGCTGGCTGGGTTTATTGTGCAAGCGTTTGCCCAATCCAAGCTCAATAAGCATCGCTTTGGCTCTTTTCTCACGCTTTTTCTTGGATACTCCTTGGAGCATCAAGGGCAGGGTTACATTTTCCATCGCCGTAAGCGAAGGGATCAAATTATACGCCTGAAAGATAAAACCCATCTCACGCGAGCGAAAGCGCGCCATATTGCGCTCGCTTACTTTATTTAAGCGGGTGCCGCCGATAATTATATCGCCTTTAGTCGGCCGCTCCAGGCCTGAAATCATATTTAATAATGTCGATTTACCGCTGCCGGATGTGCCCAGCACTGCGACAAATTCGCCCTTATAAATTTTTATGTCAACCCCGGCCAAGGCAGTAATTATTTCCGAGCCTACTTTATATTTTTTGATAAGTCCTTTGGTTTCCAAAACTACAGGGGCATCTGTTTTCGTCAAATCCTCACTTCCTTTTTTCTTTTAATGCGAATGGTCATGGTAAATTTTCACGCATCTATCACAATTAAAGTGTAGCATATATTGGATACAAACACAATAGCATTTATAAATCTCCACAAATCCTTAACATTTAGGCCATGTTAAAAGCTTTTCGTCCATACAATAAAAAATCCAGCACGTCTCCGACGTACTGGATTTTTCCCCAAGAGAGGGGGATTCACTCCGCTTACTCCACTTCATACATATTTTTACCACTCGCAGCTGCCATGCGCATTTTTTGCTTTTCTTATTATTTCTTTCTGTCGTTCGCTCGCCGAAAAATTGACACATCGCGTCCATTTTTCGACATACC
>QAKL01000064.1 GCA_003343815.1 Clostridiales bacterium | reverse complement strand
CCGATGCCTAAATTAAATATCCCGGAAAAAAGCGACATCGCCACCGCTGAAGCGCTTGCCGAAACGGCGCGCATTGTCTCCGACTGAAAGGCGACATTAAAAGCCGTTGCCGACATACCCCAAAGCGCACAAACTAAAAATACCGTCCAAACGCTCGCCGCCGCAAAATATAGCGCAAACAGCGAAATCGCCATGCCTACAGTTGTTAATCTCAAAAAAGAAAAACGATGTTTATCGTACATTTTCGTAAAAAGCATACTGCCGATGATGCCCGCCGCACCAAACAGCGTCAAAGCCCATGTTATCACATTATCCTCAAGATGCGCCCATTGCTGCAAAAACGGTTCGATATAGCTGTAGGCAGTGTAATACGCCCCCGAAATAAGCAAGGTTAACACATAAATTCCGAGCAAAGTGCGGTTGTGCCATAGTGACGGCAATTCGTGAATATTAAACGGCTCGTTTGGGATATTTTTCGGGAAAACGATCATCAGATAGATTACTGCCAAAAAGGAAATCACCGCCACTACGCCAAAGGTCATGCGCCAGCCGATATATAGCCCGATCATTCGCCCTAAAGGCAAGCCGAAAATCATTGCAATTGATGTGCCCGTCACAATCATACTCATGGCAAACGAGCGATAATTCTCACTTACCAAGCGCACTGCTAATGGCGAAGCTATCGACCAAAATACCGCATGAGCACAAGCCACGCCCAAGCGCGCCGCCATGAGCATATAATAATTTACCGCACAAGCGGAAAAAACCTGCGATACGGCAAAAAGCGTAACCGTTCCTAAAAGCAGACGCCGATAATCCACTCTGCTGGCTAAAATCATTAGCGGTAAGGACAAAATCATCACCGCCCAGGCATAGGCAGAAATCATCATCCCGACCTTGGCTTCGCTTATGGCGAAACTTTCCGCTATATCTGTCAAAAGCCCGATGGGCATAAATTCCGAAGTGTTAAAGATAAACGCCGATACTGTCATCCCAAGCAATGCCAGCCATGATTTCAATGGAAGCTTGCGCATTTTTGATCATACTCCTTGCAAATACTGAAATTGCTCATATTTTAGCACTGCAAATAAGCTTTGGCAAATTATCATTTTCGATGATTTTTATTGTGCATTTCTATTGCTGCGAAAATTCTTCTTATGCAAAAAAGCGCATTTCTGCGCTTTTTAATGTTAATCATCTACTTTTTCAATTTTAAAAACATTTATCGTCTCGACATCGGGGCAGCAATACAGCTCGCTTTTTAATTTTCCGCCGTAGCGCAAAATATCTATCATCGGAAAAAGCACATGCATCGCCATCGGACAGATTTTCCCGCGGTCGCGGTCGAAATCAAAGGTATCGCCGATTTTGTGCCCGCGATGGCAGGGATGGGCTCCCTTTTGCTCCACCAGGGTTATTTTAATGCTCACAGCTTGCCCTCCTTGATAAATCTTTCGATATCCGCACCGAAAAATTTTTCCTCTTTGTCCTTATTATCCATGATAATCTGATAAACAGTTTTCATCGCATGTCCGCAGGCGTTTTCCAATGCAGCGCCGTTTAGGACATCACCGACCAACACCGCCGAAAAAATATCGCCCGTACCCGGGAAGCGGATATCGATATGCTCAAATTCGAGAGAGAAATTTTTCAGCGTATTGCTATCATAACCTATTACACAGTTTTTGCCGTCAATTTTCGCACTGGTGATCACGACCGATTTTGCCCCTAAGCGCAAGCACGCCTGCAAAAGCTCTATCGCCTCACTCTCACTCAAACTCGATTTATCCAAAAATTTCTTTGTCAAAAAGCAAGCCTCGGTCATATTCGGGATAATGATATCCGCCATCGCTGACAGTCCGCGCATAATTTCGACATTGGTCTCGCTCATACCGTTGTAAAGCTTGCCCTCGTCACCCATGATCGGATCGACTACGACCAAAAGTTCGTCGTTTTTCTGATTAGTAATCAGCTTTTTCACCAAATCTATCTGCTTGGGATTGACCATAAAACCAGTCGCAATACAGTCGAATTGAAAATTGAGATTATGCCAGACGTCAATCGTTTTATCCATATAATCCGTCGTATCCAAAATTTCAAACTGCCCAAAATCCAGTGTATTGGAGACCAATGCCGTCGGCAAGCTCACTACCGAAAGCCCCTGTGCCGATAAAATCGGAATCATCGCCGATAGTGCTACTTTTCCCACTCCGGGTAAATCATTAACACAGCATATTTTTTTCATATTTATCACTCTTTCTTCGTTAATTGCGAAATTATAGGAAATTTTTCTTATTATAGCACACTTTTCAGTCAGTGTAAATCGCTTTTCAGTTTAAGAAAAATGTTTTTCAACTATAAAAAAAGAGCTTGGAAATATCCAAGCTCTGAAAAACATATTTTACTGCAACGCTTCATAGCCGCTTTCGCCGGTACGAATACGCACTACATTGTCAATGCCGTAAACAAAGATCTTGCCGTCGCCGATATTGCCGGTGTAAAGCGCTTTTCTCGCCGCGGTAATGACATCCTCCACCGGTACTTTAGAAACTACGATCGAAACCTGCATTTTCGGCAATAAGGTCATGCCGACTTTGACACCGCGGTAAGTCTTATCTGCCCCTTTCTGCGTGCCGCATCCCATAACCTGACTGACAGTCATACCTGTTACGCCGATTTTCTCCAATGCAGTCTTCAAGCTGTCCAATCTACCCTGATCGGTAACAATTTCCACTTTAGTCATCTTTTTATCCTTATGCTCCGGAGCAGACTCTTTCAAAACTACAGGCACGCTTTCTGCCATGCTCTTTTCGCCGAATTCCTCGTGCATCATCGGGATAAAATCGGCATAAGCACTGGCCAAGCCATGCTCACAGGAGTCCAAACCGGCAATTTCTTCCTCGGCGGTAACACGCAAGCCGATAGTCTTATTTAAAATGTAAAAGACCGCCGTCATTGTAATTATAGTCCAAGCGGCAATCGCCACAATACCGATTACCTGAATTTTGAGCAAATCTATACCGCCGCCGTAGAATACACCGCCGTCGTAAGCAAACAGCCCGACTGCAATCGTACCCCAGATACCGCAAGCGCCATGCACCGCAAAAGCACCGACCGGATCGTCAATATGCAGCTTAATATCCACAAATTCAACCACAATTACTACCAAAAAGCCTGCTACCAAACCAATAATAATAGCGCCGATAGCATCTACACTGGCACAGCCTGCAGTAATACCAACCAAACCTGCCAAAGCGCCGTTTAAGGTCAAAGAAACATCGGGAGCGCCGTTTTTCACCCAGCTTAAAATCATTGCACCCGTAGCACCCATGGCTGCAGCAATCGTCGTCGTACCGAAAATTTCTGCCAACTGTACAGCATCACCGGCTGCCGCGCCGTTAAATCCGTACCAACCGAACCACAAAATAAATACGCCTAACGCACCTAAGGTTAACGAGTGACCGGGAATAGCTCTGGCTTCTTTTTTGCCGTCCGCGCCTGTCACGTATTTACCGATTCTCGGCCCTAAGAAAATCGCGCCGATCAAACCGGCGATACCGCCTACCGTATGAATAGCCGCCGAGCCTGCGAAATCAATAAAGCCGCGATTAATCAGCCAGCCGTTGCTGCCCCAGACCCAGAAAGCCTCGATCGGATACACAATTGCACTGATTATAATACTATAGAGCAAATATGAAGAAAATTTTGTTCTTTCTGCCATTGCACCGGAAACGATCGTCGCTGCCGTCGCGCAGAATACTAAGTTAAAAACAAATGCCGACCAGTTGGCTCCGCTAAAGTTAGTTAAAATCTCGTAATTGGGTAAACCCATAAATTCGCCCAATGAATCACTCGAACATAAAATACCGTAGCCTATCGCAATAAAGGCGATCGTGCCCATACAAAAGTCCATTAAGTTTTTCATAATGATATTACCGGCATTTTTCGCTCGCGTAAAGCCTGCCTCGACCATCGTAAAACCGCACTGCATGAAAAATACCAAAATCACACCTGCTAAAAACCAAATTTCCATCTTCATCATCCTTTCTCAAAACTAAATAAGCGAAAAAAGAAAGCGCCACGGAATTATATAATTCCATGACGCCATTGCCATTATCTTCGTCTTATTCAGCTTTCGTGCTCAGCACGTTTAATATGTCAATCATTATATCACCAAAATTGCGTTTGTCAAGACAGATTTTGAAATTTTTTTCACCGATTTATCTATCAAAACAAGCTTTGGCGCAACTATCGTTTAAATAAATGTTTCTTTGTATTATTGTATACAATTAAGCATTTTGCAGCAAAGTATTATAATCGATCCCCGCCGCACCTAATTGCAGCAAAAGCCAGTAATACATCATAAAGATCAGCGCACAACCAACCGTCACCGCGATTTTAACCCCTTTGCTCCAAGAGGAAAACATCCACATCGTAAAAAGTCCCAACGGCGTCACAAATAAAATCATTAACACGTTAAAAAATGTCGTCGTATAAAACGGCTTATATTCATCGCTCTTTGGTGTTTGAGAATAAGTATTAGAGTTGGGCGCAGGATTAACAATCTCTCTTTGCGACTCCTCCTCATCCAGCCATTCTTCATCGGCTTCGTAAGGGATATACACCGACGCGCCGTAATTTTCACCTTTTTTATCCTGATAAATGGCTATTTCGATATCGTCAAAGGCGATACCCTTACGATTGCGGACGATAAACGGCGCTTTATCTTTGGGAATATTACCGATTATTTTGCCGTTCACCAAAACATGAAAAGCCGGCGTGCCTTTATGCTCATGCTCCAAAAGCGAAACCGCCACAGCCTCTTCTCGATCAAACTCGCGCAAAAGCTCCTGACGGGAACTGCCGTCTTTATTATTAAAGGTCACCCCGGCGACTTTTATTTCTTTAACTCCTTTATACATTGCCTCACTCCCTTTAATTCAAATTTATGCTTAATTTTAATATGTATGATAGTATAACACATCTTGCGCCAAAGATAAACTTTTTCGGCGAAAATTCATTTTTTCTTAATCTTATTTCCTGACTTTGGGCAAATGAAGAAATATAAAGAAATTTTTTCATCCGTTTGGGGAATTTTTCGCTTTACAAGGGCGATTTGCGGGTATATTATAATTAAAACATTCGAAATATTAAAGGAGGTCTTCCTATGACTACCAGAAATACTATTGCCGAATATATAAAAAAAGCCGACTACCCTGCTTTGGTTAGCGAAGCTAATAAAAATCAAGCCAAAGTTTTAAAATACGTCCAAAGCTACATTTACGGAGATTACGACGATCCTATCCGCTGGCAGGCGATCAGCGCTTTCGGACATTTGGCACACGAGTACGCCGATATATACGACGAACCCTACCGCAATGTCCTGCGCCGCTCTTTATGGGCGATGAACGACGAAAGCGGCAATGTCCCCTGGAGCGCACCGGAGGTCATGGCAGCCATCATCAAAGCCGCGCCGAAATATAATTATGATTTCACCGCGCCGATGCTCACTAACGGCTTGGACAATCCGATGTGCCATATCGGCGTCCTCTGGGCGGTAGGGCATTTAGGCTCGGACTTTAATGCTGATTTGGCGCAGTTTCTGCCCCGCCTTACTTTTGCACTTCAATCTGATGATGCGCTGCTCTGCGGCTATGCCATTTATGCTTTTACCTCATGCGCTTACAAAGAGGTCGAAGAGCTGATTAAACCTTTATGTAATGTAAACGCTCCTTTAGTTATTTATAAAGATGAACAGCTGCAAAAGACGACTGTCAGCGCTTTGGCCCAAAATTATCTTCGCGAGGTCTGTGCCCATGAGTAACCAATCATTATCCGACATCCTCTGGGAGCAGGCTATAGCCAGCAATAATTTTGCCAATGCCGAAAAAATCTACCTACATCTTTGCCAAACAAACAATGCCCAAGCAGAGCACCACACCGTCATGGGACTCTGGTATCAGCAGATGCACGAATATACGAAAGCTATCCAAGCTTTTCAAGCCGCTTTAGCGCTTGATTCAGACAGCGTCGATGAATTATACTATCAGACAGCGCTCTGTTATTTTGAAGAGGAAAACTATTCCAAAGCGCTTAATTATCTCACGCTTTCTCTAAATATTGATCCCGATTTTGCTGATGCGATCTTTTTAAAAGCCGAAACCGCCGCGCTTTTAGACGATAAGGAAACTGCCGCGGCTTTATACAAGCGCCTGCTTGGCTTAATTAACGACGACGTCCAGCTCTGCATCACCGTCGCCGCCTCTTTATCCGAAATAGGCTATGTCGATGAAGCGCTGGAGATTTATCACCGCGCGCTTTTAATCGAGCCTGATAATTACTATCTCTACTCCAATTTAGGTGCCGAATACACCGGATTGGGCGAGTATGAGGACGCTTTATTCTGCCATGAGAAAGCTCTCGCGATCAATCAATTCTGCGCCGATTTGTGGTACAATTTAGCCTGCACCTATGCCCAATGCGACCGTCCTCTCGAAGCGCTGAACGCGTTATCGAAAGCGATTTTCTTGGACAACGCCAACAAAGAATACGCCGCCAATGATGATGAGCTCTTACCTTTACATTCCTTGGGGCAGTTTTGGAAATTAATCGAATAATTTTTTTACGCCTTTTCGCGAAAAAATACTTGCGAGAAAGCTAAAAAAATGCTAAAATATTTATCTGTATTAAAGCAACCAAGTGAAATGATCGCGGCGAAAGCTGAGGAAAGTCCGGGCTCCACAGGGCAGGATGCCGGCTAACGGCCGGTGAGGGTGACCTTAAGGAAAGTGCCACAGAAAACAAACCGCCTTTCGAGGTAAGGATGAAACGGTGCGGTAAGAGCGCACCAGCGGCCGAGTAATCGGTCGGCTTGGTAAACCCCATCCGGAGCAAGACTAAACAATGAGGACACAATGCGGCCCGCATGTCCTTTGGTAAGTCGCTGGAGGCATTATGTGAGTAATGTCCAAGACAGATGATCATTCTCGACAGAACCCGGCTTACGGCTTGATTGCTTTAATATTTTTTATGTACAAAAAGCGTATGTCTCTAAAGACATACGCTTTAATTTTACACGTTTTTCCTTAACCTTCCAGCAATTTTGCCAATTCAGCTTTAGGTCTGAAACCGACAATACGGTTTGCTTCCTGACCGTCTTTAAACAAAATCAAAGTAGGAATACTCATGACGCCGTAGCTTTGCGCAATACGGCCGCAGTCATCGACGTTTAATTTGCATACTTTGGCTTTACCTGCATAATCGTTAGCCAACTCTTCAACGATAGGTCCTACCATTTTGCACGGACCGCACCATGCAGCCCAGAAATCAACTAAGACAGGCATCTCAGACTTTAATACTTCTTGTCTGAAATTATCCTCATTCAACATAATAACATTTTGATTTGCCATATCTATTTCTCCTTTCGGTTTATGATTGCATTTTACCAGCCAAACACTGCTCAAATACAATTAAACTCACTAATATATAGCTTACACATTTTTGCCCCAAAAGTCAAATAATCTCCATAAAAAAAATGTTATTTTCTTTATTCTCTCGATAAATTTTTTCTTTTTAAATAAATTTTTATTTTACTTTTGGTTATTTATAATATCGTTAATGACTTTTCCGGCGAGCATCAGTCCCCCTACCGCCGGAACGAACATCACACTGCCTGGCACCGGCTTATCCTCGCCCGTTTGCGTAAGCTTCATCGCCTCTGCCTCGGAATAAAGCACCGTTATACCTTTCTCCACGCCGCGTTTGCGCATCTCATGGCGCATCACCCGCGCCAATGGGCAAACCTTCGTCTCGCTCAAATCGCAAATGCGAAATTTCGTATTATCGAGCTTATTAGCCGTGCCCATACTGCTGATAAAAGGAATCTCATTTTCTCTGCAATACAGCGCCAGCGCGATTTTCGCCGTGACATTATCCACCGCATCAATGATATAGTCGTATTTATCGCAAAATAACTCCGCCACATTATCTGCCGTGATAAAACTGTCTTTCGCAATAATTACTGCATCGGGATTAATATCCGCCAGTCTCTCTGCCATGACCTTGACCTTGCGCTTGCCTACGGTAGAGTACAGCGCATGGATTTGACGGTTAATATTCGTTACGTCCACCGTATCGAAATCGACGATCGTCACCGTGCCTACTCCCGTGCGCACCATAGCCTCCGCCACATAGGAGCCGACACCGCCTATTCCCGCGATTGCCACATGTGAGTTTTTTAATTTTTCTATACCTTCCGCACCGATCAATAATTCTGTGCGTTTTAGCATCTCGTTCATCATTTTCTCCTAATATACTACCTTAAATTGTTCCCTGCTCACCGCACAAAAGCTCGTTTTTGCGACAATTCCCGCGCCGAAACGCTCTTTGAGCAAGTTTAAAACAAAATTTTCAAACTCTCGATTGTCTTTTAAACTCTCCTCGGCAAAAATTACGCTTACATTATCCTCATCGTCTTCTTTGAGCATGACCTCACCCTCCGGGTACTCCTGCTTGATTAATTTTTTAACCTCTAACCACACTGTAAAATCATCAAGCGGTGTTCTCTCCTCTTGCGCCCACTGCATAGACTTCACCTCTTTTATATTATGTCCGTCAATTTATTTTTAAGCCGAATTCTTTATTTTTATTCTTGCACCAGATGAAAAGCTATTCTCGGACTGCCATCCTCGATATAAATCGTGCCTACTTCTTTAAAGCCGTGTTTCGCCAATAAATAACGCATAGTTTGATTTTTCTCGTGCGTATCAATACGCAGATTTTTGATTTGTCCTTTGCAGTAATTGATCGCCGCAGCAAAAATACCTTTCGCCTCGCCGTCGCTGCCGATCCGATGAATCGCGCCGTAAGGCTCGTCATTGAGCCATGCGCCGTTTTCGATATAGGCATAGGTCGGATCCGCGCCGATGATAAAGGCAAATACCCCGTGAATTTTGTCATCATCGCCCACGCAGACGTATAATTGCTGATTTTTTATATCATTAGTGAGCAATTCCTCCGACGGATAGCCGTCGGTCCACTGGTGCGGATTGCCGTTAGCGCGCATATAGTTGCGCGCCGCTTCCACACAGCGCATAACCTCCGCTAAATCCTCCGATTTTGCATTTCTAACCTGCATAGCATATCCTCCTTAGTTTAAAAGCATGCGGTCGTTGCTAAACTCCTGCTTTTTCTTCTGCGAATACATTTCCAAAATATCATCAACCGTCATCTGATCCCGCGACTCTCCTGCCACATCCATAATAATTTCGCCGCTATCAAGCATGATCGTCCGCTTTCCTGTCGTAAGCGCCTGCTGCATATTGTGCGTAATCATGAGCGTCGTCAGATGATTTTCCTCGACGATTTTTTTTGTAATCTCCATGACCTTTTC
>QAKL01000070.1 GCA_003343815.1 Clostridiales bacterium | reverse complement strand
ATAGCACGGCGAAATGCAGTACGTCTTTCCAAAGCACCAGCAGTAGCCTCAGCCACTAACTGTGCATCAACATCGGGACGTTTTACCTCAGTAATACGTACATCGACTTGTTTGTTGGTCATCTTTTCTAATTCTTTGCGCAGAACCTCAATCTCTGCTCCGTTTCTGCCGATAACAATACCGGGTTTCGCAGTAAAGATATTGATTTTCACTTTGGTCGTGCCGGTTCTCTCGATAACGATATTGGACACGCCGCTGGCGAATAATTTATCCTTTAAATATTTGCGGAGCTTCAAGTCTTCATGGAGGAGTTCTACATAGTTTTTATCGGAATACCATTTAGCATCCCAGTCTTTGATTACGCCAATGCGCAATCCTTTCGGATTTACTTTCTGACCCACAAGTTTCCCTCCTTAAGATTACTTTTCGCTAACCATAACGGTAATATGACTGGTTCTTTTCATGATACCGTCTGCACGACCCATAGCGCGAGGTTTGAAACGTTTCAAGCTCGGCCCCTGATCGACAAAAATGGTGCTTACATATAATTTATCAACATCCATGTTGTAGTTGTGCTCAGCATTAGCGACAGCAGATTTCAACACCTGCTCGATAATAGCCGCACCTTTATTCGGTGTAAATTTCAAAATAGCATAAGCCTCTCCCACGCTCTTGCCTCTGACAAGGTCAGCTACCTGAGCTGCTTTACGAGGAGAGATTCTGATATATTTAGCGACAGCTTTTGCTTCCATTGCTAAACCTCCTCTCTAATATTAGCGGGAACCGGAAGATTTTTCACTGCCGGCATGGCCTTTAAATGTTCTGGTCGGTGCAAACTCACCCAATTTATGTCCTACCATATCCTCGGTAACATATACCGGGATATGCTTGCGGCCATCATGCACAGCAATGGTATGTCCGACAAATTCCGGGAAAATAGTGGAACTGCGCGACCAAGTTTTTAATACCTTTTTCTCATTCTTCTCATTCATCTCAACGATTCTGTTGTAGAGTTTTTCTTCTACAAAAGGACCTTTTTTCAACGATCTACTCATGAAGAAATATGCCTCCTTTCACACAAGCATCCAGCTTTAGTTCCGGTCAAGATTATTTCTTGCGTGCCGTAACGATATATTTGTTGGTAATATTTTTCTTCTTACGGGTCTTCAGACCAAATGCCTTTTTGCCCCAAGGAGTCATCGGAGACTTACGGCCGACAGGAGCACGACCCTCACCACCGCCATGCGGATGGTCGTTGGGGTTCATAACAGAACCGCGAACGGTAGGTCTGATACCCATCCAACGAGTACGACCGGCTTTACCGATGTTAATGATCTCATGCTCGAGATTGCCGACCTGGCCGATAGTAGCACGGCATTCAGCCAATACTAATCTTACCTCGCCACTAGGCAAACGCAAGTGAGCATATTTGCCCTCTTTAGCCATCAGCTGAGCGCTGGCGCCGGCCGAACGGCACAACTGAGCACCTTTTAACGGTTTCAATTCAATGTTATGGATAACAGTACCAACCGGGATATTATAAATCGGCATAGCATTACCGATTTGAATATCGACATCGGTACCGCTGATTACGGTATCGCCGACTTTCAAGCCGTTTGGAGCGATAATATAGCGTTTCTCACCGTCAGCATAGTTCAATAAAGCGATGCGTGCTGTACGGTTAGGATCATATTCAATAGTGGCGACTTTAGCCGGAATATTGTCCTTCAAACGTTTGAAGTCAATAATTCTGTATTGTCTTTTATGACCGCCGCCTTGATGTCTGACAGTGATGCGACCCTGCGCATTACGTCCGGCATTCTTTTTATACGGCACTACGAGAGATTTTTCCGGTTTAGCAGCGGTAATTTCGCTGAAATCGGAAACGGTCATCTGACGTCTACCGGCAGAAGTAGGTTTAAACTTCTTAATTGCCATTATGTTTCCCTCCTTACTAAGATTGATTACATGCCTTCAAATACTTCAATGGTGTCTCCGGCAGCTAACTCAACGATAGCTTTCTTCCAGTCACTGGTTCTGCCCACGGAGCGACCCATGCGTTTTTCTTTGCCTTTGACGCGCATGGTGTTGACACCGACAACTTTTACTTTAAAAATCTCTTCGACTGCGCGTTTGATGTCGATTTTGTTAGCGTCCATTCTTACTTTGAAAACATATTTGTTTTCCTGCATCAAATCCACGGATTTTTCGGTAACAACCGGACGTAAGATAATGTCTCTGGCTTGTTTTTCCATTACGCTAACACCTCCTCAATTTTGGCGACAGCATCTTTGGTCAAAATAATTTTGCCTGCGTTCAGAGCGTCATAAACATTTACGCTCTCAGCAGCCATCGGCAATACGCCGGGGATGTTTCTGGCAGATAAGACAACATTGTCGATAACCTCGCCGGTCACAACCAAAGCTTTGCCCTCTACGTTCAAAGCATTTAATACTTTGATCATTTCTTTGGTTTTCGGAGCCTCAAAATTGAGCTCGTCTAATACGATAATATTATTTTCAGCGACTTTGCTGGAAAGTACGGAGCAAAGAGCCAGACGTCTTTTCTTCTTAGGAATAGAGTAGCTATAGCTTCTGGGTTTCGGCCCGAAGATAATAGCACCGCCACGCCATAGCGGAGAGCGGATAGTACCAACTCTGGCACGACCGGTTCCTTTTTGTCTCCAAGGCTTGCGGCCGCCTCCTCTTACCTCGCCTCTGGATTTAGTGCAGGAATTGCCCTGTCTCCAGCTGGCCATTTGCATTACTACTGCTTCATGAACTACGCTTTCGTTCGGTTCGATGCCGAATACAGCGTCGTTGAGCTCGATATCGCCTACCTGAGCTCCTTGTGCGTTATATAAAGCAACTTTTGGCATAAGTCGTTTCCTCCTTTCTTAAACCTCTCTTAGTTAGCCTTTACGCTGGCTTTAACGGTCACCATGCTCTTTTTAGCGCCCGGCACGGAACCTTTAACCAAGATCAGGTTGTTTTCAGTGTCAACTTTAATTACTTCCAAGTTTTGAATGGTAATTCTCTCGCCGCCCATACGACCAGGCAAAGGACGACCGATAAATACTCTGTTTGGACCTAAAGCGCCCAAAGAACCGGTACGACGATGGTATTTCGAACCGTGACCCATAGGTCCGCGGTGCTGACCATGACGTTTGATGGAGCCTTGGAAACCTTTACCTTTGCTGGTGCCGGTTACATCGACGCTCTCACCTACTTGGAAAATATCTGCTTTGATTTCCTGTCCTAAAGTGTACTCAGAAGCGTTCTCTACACGGAACTCTCTTAAATATCTGCTCACTTTAGCACCTGCTTTTGCGAAGTGTCCTTTCAAAGGCTTGTTGACATTTTTCTCTTTTATTTGACCGAATGAGACTTGAATTGCTTCATAGCCATCTGTATCGGCAGTCTTTGTCTGAACGACAACGCAGGGACCCGCTTGAATTACGGTGACGGGCACAGCTTTGCCCTCCGGAGTAAACATCTGGGTCATTCCAATTTTTTCACCTAAAATAGCTTTCATTACTTACACCTCCTCAAGCTCATGCCAGATTATAATTTGATTTCGATTTCGACGCCCGAAGGCAAATCCAAACGCTTTAAAGCATCGACAGTCTTTGCGTTGTGATCAGTGATGTCGATTAATCTTTTGTGCGTTCTCATTTCAAACTGCTCACGAGAGTCCTTATTTACATGCGGGCTTCTCAAGATAGTGAAGACATTCTTCTCAGTCGGAAGAGGAATGGGGCCCGAAACGGTAGCACCGGTCTTCTTTGCAGTTTCCACGATTTTCTGGGCAGATTGATCTAATAATTTGTGATCAAATGCCTTTAAACGGATTCTGATTTTTTGTTTTGCCATTGAAGCAACCTCCTTCTCGCTCAGTCCAGCCGAGCAATTCTCCGCGGGAATTACCTAGGACACGACTCCTGGTGTATCGCGCATTCTAGCAACCTCCCACCTCAACGCTTTTAACACGCCTAATTATTTTAGCATACAAAACGCCAAAACCCAAGCTTTTTTTTCTAATTTTCAATAAGTGTTTTTTATCAGAAAAATAAAAGAAGAGCCTTGTCCGAGACTCTTCTTAATACATTACTCTTTTTCTTCTTAACCGCCCAAATAAGCTTTGCGTACCGCATCATCATTCAGCAGCTCTTTCGCGTCTGCCGTCGAAACGATGCGCCCTGTCTCCAAAACGTAGCCGCGGTCAGCAATCGACAGCGCCATTTGTGCGTTCTGCTCAACCAAAAGGATGGTCGTGCCGCTTTCATTCAAAAGCTTGATCAACTCAAAAATTTCCTCAACCAAAAGCGGTGCCAAGCCCATCGACGGCTCGTCCAGCATCAGCATCTTCGGATGGCTCATCATCGCGCGTCCCATTGCCAGCATCTGCTGCTCGCCGCCGGATAATGTCCCCGCCATTTGCTTGCGGCGCTCTTTCAAGCGCGGGAAACGCTCGTAAATTAACGCCATCGTATCATTAATCGAGCCTTTGCTCTGAGTATAAGCGCCCAGCTCCAAATTTTCCTCGACGCTCATTTGCAAGAATACTCGTCTGCCCTCCGGCACCTGTGCCAAACCCAGCGCAGGCAGTTTATACGCCGGCAGATGAGAAATCTCCTGATCCATAAACTTAATCGACCCGGTCTTGCTGCGCAATAATCCGGAAATCGTCTGCAAAGTCGTCGTTTTGCCGGCACCGTTCGCCCCGATCAGAGAAATGATTTCGCCCTCGTTGACGTGAAAGCTGACGCCTTTAATCGCGTGGATGTTGCCGTAATACACGTTTATATCATTTACTTCCAACATAGCCATCGGCTCAGCCCTCCTTTTTCTTCCCTAAATATGCTTCGATAACTTTGGGGTTCTGCTGGATTTCCTCCGGCGTGCCTTTAGCAATAATTTTACCGTAATTCAAAACACCGATATACTCGCAAATACCCATAACCAAGTTCATATCATGCTCAATCAACAAAATCGCAATGCTGAACGTATCGCGGATTTTGCGGATATTATCCATCAATTCCGTCGTTTCTGACGGGTTCATCCCGGCAGCCGGCTCATCGAGCAGCAATAATTTCGGCTCGGTCGCCAATGCACGGGCGATCTCCAGTCGTCTCTGCGCACCATAGGGCAGACTGCCCGCTTTGTGCTGCGCCATATTATCCATATCGAAAATTTTCAAAAGCTCCAAAGCTTTTTCGTGCGCTTTTTTCTCTTCCTTCCAATAAGAAGGCAGACGTAAAATGCCGCTCGGCGTGCTGTAGTTGATATGATTGTGCATACCGATTTTGACATTATCCTCAACTGTCAATTCATTAAACAAACGGATATTTTGGAAAGTACGGGCGATACCCGCTTTATTGACCTGGATCGCATTCATCCCGTGTGTATCCTTGCCGTCAAGCAAAATCGTGCCGTGCGTCGGCTGATAAACCTTGGTCAGCAAATTGAAAACCGTCGTTTTGCCGGCACCGTTTGGTCCGATCAAAGCGCTGATTTCCGTCCGTCCTACCGTAATATTAAAATCATCCACCGCTTTCAGACCGCCAAACTCGATGCCTAAATGAGTCGCCTCCAAAACCGGAGCCTTATCGGCATCCCTCTCCGGCACCATGCACTGACTCGGCACAGGAACCATCTTACTCATTAGCCTGACCCCCTTTAGCGAATACTCCTTTTACTTTTAAGAGCATATTTCTTAGCGTCGGATTATTGGTAATTAACATCATCAAAATCAAGACGATCGCGTAAATCAGCATACGATAATCAGCAAAGCTGCGGAGCAATTCCGGCAAAACGGTCAAAAGAGCCGCCGCGATGATACTGCCGCGCATATTGCCCAAACCGCCCAAAACCACAAAGACCAAAACCAAAATCGAAGTGTTAAAGTCAAATTTCGTTGCGACCAAAGTCGTGAAGTTCATGCCAAACAGCACGCCTGCCATACCGGCCATCGCCGCCGACAAAACAAACGCCATTAATTTATATTTAGTGACGCTGATACCGACTGACTGCGCCGCGATTTTATTATCGCGCAGCGCCATGATCGCACGGCCGCTTTTCGAATTGGTCAAATTGAAAACCACAATCAAGCTCAGCATGATCAAAATAAAGCCCGCAATTAACGACGAAGCAGGTTTGACGCCGGTCGCGCCCATTGGCCCGTTAATAATCATCTGCGCCCCGGCTTCCATTTCTAAATTATTTTTTAACAAAGCGAAATGCAAGCCCGCAGAGTCTAAGCCGATGTACAAGTTATTGACGACACTTTTGATGATCTCGCCGAAAGCCAAAGTTACGATTGCCAAATAGTCGCCGCTTAATCTCAAAATCGGTACGCCGACAATTACTCCGGCTACAGCTGCCATCAAAGCGCCGATTACCATTGCGATAATGAGGCAGACAGCTTTGCTCGCAATCACCGGGGTGAGGCATGCCATCACCACGATGCCGCTGAAAGCACCTACGCTCATAAATCCTGCATGACCCAGGCTTAACTCGCCGGAAATGCCGACAACCAAGTTCAAAGAAATTGCCATTACAATATACGCACAAATCGGCACCAACTGACCTTTGATCAAACTGGACATATTGCCTGTGCTCATCATCACCTGCAAAATCACAAATGCGCCAATCACCATCAGATAAGTGATAAAATTGCTGCGGGTGGTTTTACTGATAGTCTTTTTAGTTTCCATAAAATCGCACCTCACACTTTCTCATTAATCTTCTTGCCCAATAAGCCCGTCGGTTTCACCAACAAAACAATAATCAAAACGGCAAAAACAATAGCATCAGAAAGCTGCGTCGAAATATAAGCTTTCGCGAAAATTTCAATAATGCCAAGCAAAATACCTCCGATCAAAGCGCCGGGAACCGAGCCGATACCGCCGAATACCGCTGCAGTAAACGCTTTGATACCGGGCATCAAACCGGTCGTCGGATTCAATACCGGATAAGCCGAGCATAAAAGCACGCCCGCAATAGCCGCTAAAGCCGAGCCGATCGCGAAAGTCATAGAAATAGTATTGTTCACATTAATACCCATCAGCTGCGAAGCACCCTTGTCCTCAGAGCAGGCGCGCATCGCCTTGCCGGTGCGGGTTTTATTAATAAACGCTACCAAGCAAACCATGATAACAATACAAACCAAAATCGTCACCAAAGTAATGTACGATACGACCAATTCGCCGCCAAATAAATTGATGCCGCCTTTCGGCACTACAGAAGTAAATACTTTCGTGCTGGAGGACCACATCAGCTGTGCGGAGTTCTGCAAAAAGTAACTCATACCGATAGCCGTGATCAAAACCGCCAAAGCCGGAGCTTGACGGAGCGGTTTATAAGCAAAACGGTCAATCAAAATACCTAAGACCGTGCAGACCACCAT
>QAKL01000033.1 GCA_003343815.1 Clostridiales bacterium | reverse complement strand
TCCGCGAAATCCTGCAAATGCCTATAATCATCAGCAAGGACTCGAATATTTTAGAAAATCCCATCTTTAAAAGCGACCAAGAAGCCAATATTGCTTTTGTTGCTCCTAATGTCAGCACCTACATCCAAGCCATCGCCGACGATATAGGCGTCGGTTTTCATATAAAGGGCGACGGGATGTATACCTTTATCGAAAAAGAGGGGCTGTGCAGCTACGCTATAGCCGAAAAAATGCCCGTAACCATTTTATTCAGCTATAATCGTAAGCTGCCCGCCGCAGATGCTACTTACCTTATTAGCATTCTAAAACAAAACCTGCCCTAAGCTTACGCCGACCAATGTCGCAAAAACAACACTGATGATTAACCACAAGGTACCTAAAAGATAGGCATCTCTCGGTCTTACCCACTCGCTGTTACCGTGTAAAATAGCACTGGTACCGGAGCCGGCAGGAGTCATAAAGGCTGCCATATTAACTATATAGTTGACCATGAACCATACGACGGGATTACCGCCTAACTGCTGGCAAATTAAAGCCAAAGGTCCAAACAATACTGCCGCAATAATCAAGTTATGCATAACCTGAGTGGCCAAGCCTAAAATTATCGTGGTGATAATCGTAAAGGTGATCCAGCTCATATTGCCGATTACGCCCATTACTCCGCCAACCATCGTCGACAAAATACCGCTGTCCGCGCTTTGCATAGCTGCAGCTACAGGCATAGTCGCTACCAAAAGCCAGATGATATCCCACGGGGTATTTTTGGTACATTCGGAAATGTTCATTAACGGTTTGCCGTCTTTCTTAATGATAGCCGGGACAATCATTGCCAAGCCAAACACTCCGACTACTCCCAAGGATTTCATGAAAGCAGCTACAGGATTGGTTTTGGGCAGTAAGTCCGGGATTAAGAGTAAAATAACCATGAATAATAAATCAATTAAGCCGAATTTTTGCTCAAAGTTTAATTTCTTACCGCCGTACATAGCAAAGTTTTCTGTCTTAGCCAAGGCGGAAAAATCCAAGCGCAAAAGGAATTTACCAACAAGCACATAGCCTATCATCAAAGCCAGCATGGCGAAAAATTGGAACACCATATACTGCGCGTAAGGAATAGCCAAACCCTCTATAGATTGTTTAACGAAACCGGTATACATGATGGCACTGGCATGGAACGGTAAAAACAAGCCGCCGAGATTAGCCGAATAAACAACCATTCCCAATAAATAACAAGAGCGGAGGCTGCGTTTTTCATAACCGACCAAATCCATTACCTTGTAAAGAATTGCCCACATAACAAAAATTCCGGCAAACAAGCTGGTGAATGCGCCTATTACATAGGCTGCCACAAAGATCATGCATATCATCGCATAGGGCTTGCCGTCAACAAATTTTCTGGTTAAAAAGAAGCCGGCAATCGCATCGGTCAATTTGCACTGATCCAAATAGTTAGCCAAAGCGCATGCCATAATAACCATAATTACCGCATTAACATTACCCCAGCCGGAGGAGAATGCCTGATTGACGGTCATCGCTCCGGATAAACCCAACATAATTGTACCGAAAATACTCGGCCAAGCAAAGCCTACCGTTAACCAACCGTAAAGCATACCGATAAACACCGCTAAAACCTTCATACCCATAGGGGTGATTTGCCCAAACGGGGGCAGATGTCCGATACCTAAAAACAATATAATGGTTATACATGTGTTGATATAATACACCGTATTCTTTTGCTTAACAGGTGCCACACTCATAGTATAATCCTCCTTTTATTAATTAAGAAGTAAATAATTTCCGTTTTTATAAACACTAATATTCAGGTAAATATTATTATTTTGCTTTCGACCGGTCGTTGCTGAAAATATAATATATCTTACCTATATTCTCATTATATATTCTATATGCGCATATGTATAGTATCTAAAAACTAAATTAAGCGGGGTTAGTGTTCTTGCCTAGAGAACACTAACCCCGCTTAATTTTCTGCTTTGCGAAATACCTCGTCAAAAGCTTGGCAGTATGATAATTATTTGCCGAAAAAATAACCGTTTATACATACCTCCACTCAGCTTTTTTGAGGATAATTATCATCTCGCCCCCCTCGCCTTAGCTTTTTCCCGCAAGGCGGGATTATAAAGAGCATAGAGCTCCTGCATCCGCTCAATCATTACCTCCGACAGGACTGTTTTTAATTCCTCGGCGAATTTTTTTCTTATCGTCGAGATTTCGCTTATATTTTTAAACCAATAAACCTTGGTATATATCGGCGTCACTATAAAGCCTTGCTTTTGATAGGCTTGAGCCTTTTCAAACACACTTTCCTGCTCGGCATCGAAATAGTAGCGCAATTCATCTTTATTCCGAAAATAAGCGAAGCCGGAAAACGTCCTTTTAAGATTATCCGTCGCCAGCATATCCTCCATCATTTGTTTTCTTGTCCGCTTCACCCATTGTTTAAAATTCAGATACTGCTCATGCTCCAAAATTTTGCCAAGCAATGCCTGCTCACAAAAGCCGCAAAACAATTGCAGCTCACTGTCACAAAAATGTCCGTCAATATCTTCCTGCATTTTTTTCAGCAAAGGATACGCCGCATTTGTATTTTGCACATTATTCATTTCCGTGGCGAGCTTGAAATACTCTTTGTCATAAATATTTCTCAGCTCCATAGCCAGCTCTATTTTAACCCTTTGCTTAATTATCTCCTCCTGTCCGGAGGGCACCGTTACTCTTTTGATAATTTGTTTTATCTCTGTAGGACAAGCCCCTCTCAATAAATCGCGCCTATATTCCCGCCAAATATTCAGCTTGTTTTCCCCGATGCGGTAGCATCTGTCCCCGTTTTCCAAAAAACAATAGCCGAAGGCTGTAAATTCTCTGTCAAAGCACCCCAGCTCCAAAAGCCGATTAAAATTATATCCGCACTCGATATCTCTCTCCTGACTGTTCACTGCTCTCACCTGCTTTCTTGGCAAAACACCGTATTTAAATTTGAATGCTGCAACAGCTTTAATCGCATATGCCCCTGCTCAATATTTAACGCAATTTTTTCTCCCAAAAATTCACTGAGGTTATCTTGCGTAAACAAATTTTCCGTAAGCCCTTGTTGATAGACATATCCCCTGCGCATCAGCAAGCATTTGTCAAATACAGGCATGATTTCCTCCGTATAATGCGTCACATAAATCATCGTCATGTCCGTCGCATATGCCAAATTTTGCACGATATCCATCATTTTTTCGCGTGTCAGCACATCCAGTCCCGTCCCCGGCTCATCTAAGACCAATATTTCCGGTCGGCTGATAAACGCTCTGGTCAGCATCACATTTTGCCTCTCGCCCTTACTCAAAGAATCAAACGGACGATTTACCTTATCCTTTAAATTAAACTCTTGCAAAAGTATCTTGGCTTTTTTTACATCATCATCGGAAATATCAAAATCAACTCCCAATGTTCCGAATTTCCCGGACAGGACAATATCCAGCACGCTTTCCGAGGTATATCTTTTATCAAAAAACGAGCCGCTCACCCAGCCGATACGCTTACGAAAATTTAAAATATTTTCCTTTGTATAATTTTCACCGAACACCTCTAAGGTACCGTGCGTAAATTTTTGAAACCCGGCAATAATTGATAAAAGTGTTGTCTTACCGCAGCCATTCATGCCAAACACCAGCCAGTGTTCTCCTTTATTTACCTGCCAATTTACATCTCTGAGCAAATACCGCCGCCCCAATTTCAAACCTAAACCCTTGGTTTTAATGACCGGCGAAATATTTATATTATTCATATACCCCGCCTCCGTTAAATATGGTTAGCTTCCACATCTTTAATCAGCATTTTATCAAGCTCCCCGTCCGTAATGACGATGCTTTCCCCTAAAATATTATCCTCGGTTTTCGGCGGATAAACAAAGCCGTCGGCATTTAAATAGCCCATATTTTTATACGCCCAAGCAATGATTTCCCCCACCTTGGCGATGCTCATCTGCTTGGTTTTTTCGCTTTCCTCCATATCGGGGAAAGCATTATAATTCAATTCCTCAACAAAATATTTGGCTACCGCATAAATTTCCGGCTCGATCCCAAATTCGATTTTACCGCACTCACTGCAAAATATCTCCACGCGAGCGTCCTCTATATTACCGTAAATAATCCGCCGCAGCTCCAAAGGACTGCCGCAGTTTTTGCATACACAACGATGCGCCCGTTTTTTCAGCTCGTCAATTCGATCTGTTGTCATCTTTTTTTGCCTCCTATACAAAAAGCTGCCGAAAATACTTGGCAGCTCATCTTGCTTAATAAACTTCATCTAAAATTTGATACATAGGTGCGCCCTCGCACTCATGCGTCATTCTTACACCCAACAAAGCCGAGCATGTCGGAGCTACATCGACCTGACGAATATAGCGTGTGGTTTTATATCCTTTTTTAATACCGGGGCCTGCCGCAAAGAAAATCGGCGATACAGACGTATCACAAGTACCCAAGGTAGTAGACAATGAATCGCAGTGGTCATAATTATAGCCTTCAGCGTTCCAAGCCAAGATATCGCCGCATTCCGGACCGCCCATACCCAAAAGCACGGCATCACGGTTACGCAAAACGCAAGAGAAAATACGCTGATTGGTAGTCTTGTCACGATAAGAAGCCATATCGGTCATGATCTGCTCTTCTAAAACATACTGATCGACAGGATCAACAATACCGTGCGGCCATCTGCCTTTTAAGTTCAAATATACATGATTGCCGCGGCTGGCAATAGCTCTCGTCTTCGACCAATCGATTTCTTTAGTGTTATTACCGTTTTCGTCTTTTACCATCACGGTATAGCCTAAATCAATCATCGCACCGCAGTTTACACCGCTCAAATCACCGAATAACGGTGGTTTGTGTTCAGGGCAAACCTGCGCATGGTCAGAAACGACCATAATTGTCCATCCCTCATCCAGATAATGCATAAAGCTGCCGATATAATCATCAGCCATCTTATAAACATCTTCGCACAATTGCAGGAATTCCTCGTGGCTGATAGCACCGTTGCCTTTATTAATATGTTTGAAGAAGACATGTCCCATGATATCAATAAAGTGATAGTGAGAAAAGACTACATCATAGCCCTCTTTCTCAATCAAATACTGATTGGACTCCGACTGCCATTTGCCGTAAGCATCCCAAGTCGGCAAAACTACCTTGCGCAAAATCTCCATGCTCTGCGAGCCTAAAGAAGCATGCTGTGCCATCGGATAACCGATATTCTCTACGACGGCTTTATACAAAGATTTCGGGTGCCACAATTCATCGGCATCTAATTTCATCGCTCCGCCAATCCACATGATCAAGCTGCTGCCATCTTCTGCCAGACGCAATACGCGCATATTTCTGGTCGCCATAAAACGATCGTCCCCGGCGATGCACTCATCGATAATGCCGACAGTATAGACATCTTTATCCAACACTGCCAATGCTTCGGCATCCTTTTTGCTCTTGTAAATCGCGATTTTATCATAAACACCCTGCTCATTAGGCAAAATCAAGCAAGGACGGCGCAATAATCCGCCGGATAAAAGCATGGTAAATTCCTTAGCGCCCTCCGGAGTTTTCTCCCAGCCGTGAGGAGCTTTAATCGGAGATAATGCCATATCAACCAACGCCATATCGGCACCCAATTCACCGTCAGCGTAATCCAAAACAATCGTCGCCGAAGCCGGTGCATCAATAGCCGTAGCTTTAGCATAGGTATCGCCCGGTTTATTTTCCTCTTTGATTTTCATATCATTGATGACACAGGGAGTAATACCGTTACCGGAAGCCGATCTATGGAAAGTGACCTCTTCAATATCCTCACGCGCCTGCAGCATAAAATTCTTTTCTTTAGTACCGATACCGGCATTAATCATCGGCGGCTGCGTACCGTCTACCACATGTAAAAGCGGGCTGTCAGAGCTCGGAGGCCAAGAAGAACCTGGCCAATGGTAAACCAACGTTTTTAAACCGGCTTCTGCCGTGACATTCCAAATCTGCTCAGCTTTGCAGTTGCGGGAATCCAGATTATATCCGGTTTTCTCCAAATCATCGGGAGACTGGCGGAAAAAGCAGGTAATGCCGTGAGTAACAGGATTAGCGCCGGTAGCCATCGTCGTCCACATCGGCGGAGTAACGGTCGGCTGACCGCCTAAAAGCACCAAATCCTCACGGGCAGAGCCCATCTCGATAAATTTCTTCGTATTAGGCATAATACCTTTTTCCACATACTTCTTTGTCAGCATCGGGTCCATGGCATCCATGCCTAAAACCATCAGTTTTTTTGTTAAAGCCTCATGCATTTTTTCAACATCCTTTCTCTTTAAGCAACTTTATTAAACACTGTACATATACACTAATTTAAGCAACTTTTAAAAAAGCATTATTTCCACCGGGATAAAGCATATTGCCACAAGCAAAGTAATGATAAAAATCCCAATACCTAAAACATAGCCGTTTTTCGTATCCTTCATTGATTCATGACCGAAGACAAAGGCCGCGGGCATACTGGCCGCCGGAGTAGCATAGGCAGACTGCAGCATCAAATAGATACACAACCAGCAGACAATCGGATTGCCGCCCATACTTGCTACCAACGGGCAAAGGAACGGTAAAAACATCGCCGCTAAAACGACATTATGCGTAAACTGAGTAATTGTGCCCAAAATAATCATAAATGCAATAATTAAAGCATACGGCCCCATATCACCGACTAACGGACGAACAAAAGCATTAATCGTCGCCATAATGCCGCAGTCTGCACTGCGCATCGCCGCCGCTACTGGGAACGTAGCTGCCAAAAGCCAGACGATATCCCAGCCTACGCTTTTCATCAATTTGCTAATCGGAGCGATTGCCTTTCCTT
This sequence comes from Clostridiales bacterium, assembly GCA_003343815.1. Classification (GTDB taxonomy): domain Bacteria; phylum Bacillota; class Peptococcia; order Peptococcales; family Peptococcaceae; genus QAKL01. The sequence continues at coordinate 2,543 of QAKL01000033.1, read as the reverse complement.
CTTCATCTTTCAAAATAGCTCCGACAGTAATCAAGACCGCGATTACTCCGATTAAGCCCAATTGCTGGAATAACTGCGTAATCAGCCAGGTTTTCGGGAAAATGCTCGGCCACATCAAAACTGCAATAAAAACACCGATAAATACTAAACCAATCTTTTGATTTTTCGTAGCTTTTGCGCCGCGCATATAGGCAAAATGATCCTCATTTCCCTGAAATGCCGAAACGTCCAAGCGCAGAATAAATTTACCGAAAACAAAATATAACGCCAAAATACAAACATTAATTAAAAACATCACCAAAACATACGGTCCAAACGGTATTTGAATATCCATTACACCGGTGATAAAGCTCATATATGTCATCGTCGTAACTTTAAAGGGTAAAATCATCGAGGTATTGAAACCGACATAGACAATACCGGCAATAATCCAGCCGATAAATCTGTCATTCTTCGCACAGCCTACGCTGTCAGCTACTCTGCCGACTACTGCCCACATCAAAAAGATGGCCGCTGTAGTCGACGAAAGAATAGAAATCACCGCTACCGCTACAAAGATAAACAAAGCAATCATCCACGGCTTGCCGATCATCATTTTATTTGACATAATTTTCGATGCCAAATAATTAGTCACGCCAAAACAATCAAAAAGTCCGGCTACCAAAAAGCACATAAATGCCTGCATAACATTGGCATCAAAGCAGCTGCCGAAAACACCGTTAATTGTTGTATATCCGCTGAAAGCGAAAAATACCATACCGATAATGCTCGGCCAAACTAACTCTACTGTAATCCAGCCCCAAAGCATACCCAAAAAGACACCTAAAACCTTCATGCCCATCGGTGTAATTTGTCCGAAAGGCTCCAAAAAACCGAAACCCGCCATTAAAATAAGCGTAATTGCCGTATTAATCCAAAAAGAAACACTTTTCTTTTTCCCTGTAGTTGCGCTCATGCTATCACCTCATTAAATGTAATAACTGCTAAAAATAATCTAGTTTTTTTATAAATTGCAATAGTAAGAAAACACGGCCATGTTTCTATTACGTCTACATACTACCACTAAATATTTTTTATATAAAGCACCTGTTTTCCGTTCTCAAATATTTAACTCAACCGACAGTTGCAGCCAAAACGGTGTTTTTTCTGCCGTTATCGACTTTCTGCCGATAAAAAAGGTACATTTTCGCAAAATTATTCTTTTTCTCGGCTTTTAAAATATGTAAAAATGTGCTATCATATATTTAATACATCATGCGGGAGGTCATATCATGCGTTTAGAGCAATTATTGTACTTTGTCGAAACAGCCGAGCGATATTCGATGTCTTTGGCTGCCGAGGTATTGCATACCTCTCACCAAAATATCTCCAAATCTATCCGTCAGCTGGAAGATGAATTAAACACCTCTCTTTTTAAGCGCAGCCGTACCGGTGTCACCCTCTCCCCGACCGGCAAGAAGCTTTTTATCTATGCCAAAGAAGCTTTGCGCAATATCGACTTGATTTACGATACTGCCCATTCCTTTTCTTTCAATCAGCCCGTTGATAAAACCGTCAGCGGTACGATCAATGTCATATCCTCCGCTTCTTTTAACTCCGGTCTGATTAATGCCATCAAAACCATTAATCTGCATTATCCCAATATTACCATTGTGTTTACCGCCTTGGAGCCGGCCTATATTAATTTCATCATGGCCAATCACACCCAAGACGCAGATATCTTTCTCACAAGTATTGACCCTCAAACCTCTTTCGCCGAAAGCATCGAAAAACTCGGCACTGTTTCGTTAATCAGACATGACAGCCTGAAGCTTTTAGCGCATAAAAGCACCCCTTTGAGCTCGTATAGCTCCATTTCCATGAAAAAGCTGCAGGATATCCCTCTGGCATTCCTGCGCTCCTCCAGCGATATCATGCCGTTATATCTGCAGCTCGTCAAGCCTCACTTGCGCAAGCTGCCCAAAATCTATTACTCCAATTCCGCAGACATTATCCAGGATTACGTATACAGCGGCATAGTCTTTTCTCTCACCACCTTTCTGACAACTCGCCGCCCGATAAATCTGCCGGAACAGCAATGTAATTTGATTCCTTTAAATATCGATATTCCCATTGACCACATTGCCTTTATCCCGCCAAAAACCAAGCGCACCGCCGCATTTAATATTTTTATGCAGGCTTTGCGCGACAGCTCTCCGGAAATGCAAAATCTTGTTTGGTAGCCTTTTTGCAGACTCCTCTTTTAAGTAATGCCTTATATCCTATCCGTCGTACTTTTGCCGATAGTTCAAGTATAAAGAGCAGCTTTGCCGTTTCAGCCGCAACACAAAAAAACTGTGTCCTCAGACACAGTTTTTTTGTGTTTTAAGCATCTGCGCTTAGCTTTTTATTTTGCTAAGATAATCTATCTCGCCGAGAAAGCTCCTATTGCCGCCATATTACTTGCCTTTCCTTGCCAAATCTTGCTGCTTTTACAAAATATCCTTGGCAATCGGCTGATAAAACATTTCCGCCACCTTTGCCTGCTCCTTTGTCTGCGGCAA
>QAKL01000063.1 GCA_003343815.1 Clostridiales bacterium | reverse complement strand
TGTGAACAAGAGGAGTAAATCGTGGATCATGAAAGAGAAAAAGACTGCGTTTCGGCGCGCTGAGAGGTCTTTGATGGGGTCGCGGTCGAATGTCGCTTGCAAGGCGTGAGATTGAAATTAGTAGATTTCACCGGGAAAGCCCGTTACAGCCGAGAGAGCCGTTTTACGGAATTAAGGTGGTACCACGGAAGTATGCGCTTTCGTCCTTTATGAGGATGAAAGCGCTTTTTTTATTAAAAAAGGAGTGAATTACATGGAGGAGAGCAAAAATCTCTCAAAGGTTTACGATCCGCAAAGTGTAGAAGAAAAATGGTATAAATGGTGGGAGGAAAGCAAGTTTTTCTCCGCGAAAATGGAGGAGGGTAAGCCGGCGTTTTCGATCGTCATGCCGCCGCCGAATGTCACCGGTATGCTCCATATGGGACATGCTATGGATAATACCCTGCAGGATATCCTGACCCGCTATAAAAGAATGCAGGGTTATAATACCTTGTGGGTGCCGGGTACCGACCACGCAGGTATCGCTACTCAAGCCAAAGTCGAGGCACAATTACGCAAAGAGGGCACCGATCGCTACGAATTGGGTCGTGAGAAATTTTTGGAGCGTGCCTGGGCGTGGAAAGAAGAATACGGCAATACGATTACCACTCAGCTTCGCAAATTAGGCTCATCCTGCGACTGGGATAAAGAGCGCTTCACGATGGATGAGGGCTGCTCTAAAGCAGTGCGCGAGGCGTTTGTGAGACTTTATAAAAAAGGCTTGATTTATCAGGGAAATTATATTGTGAACTGGTGCCCGCACTGCCATACGACTATTTCCGATATCGAGGTCGAGCATGTGGAGAATGAAGGCAAAATTTATTACTTCCGCTATCCTATCGAGGGGACGGAGGAATATATCCAGATAGCTACCACTCGCCCGGAGACGATGTTCGGCGATACGGCGGTCGCGGTACATCCCGATGATGAGCGCTATAAACATTTAATCGGCAAAAATGTCATTTTGCCTGTTGTGGAAAGACGTATCCCGATTATCGCTGATGAATATGTCGAAAGAGAGTTCGGCACCGGCGCGGTCAAAATCACGCCTTCGCATGATGTCAATGACTTTGAAATGGGGCAGAGACACCATCTGCCGGAAATCGTCGTTATCGACAAAGACGGCAAAATGAACGAAAATGCGGGCATTTATGAGGGATTGGACCGTTATGAATGCCGCGAAAAATTAATCGCTGATTTTGAAAAAAGCGGTGTATTAGTAAAAATCGAGGATCATACCAATTCGGTTGGACATTGCTATCGCTGCAACACGGTTATTGAGCCTTTGGTGAGTAAGCAATGGTTCGTCAAAATGAAACCTCTGGCAGAGCCCGCAATGCAGGCGGCATTAAACGGTGATGTGAAATTTATCCCCGAGAGATTTACAAAGATTTATTTAGGCTGGCTGGAAAATATCCGCGACTGGTGTATTTCCCGCCAATTATGGTGGGGACATCGTATTCCCGTGTGGTATTGCGAGGACTGCGGCGAGGTCATCTGCGAGATGGAGGATCCGACTGTCTGCCCGAAATGCGGCTCGACTCATCTGCATCAGGATCCGGATGTTTTAGATACTTGGTTCTCCTCGGGTTTATGGCCGTTTTCAACCATGGGCTGGCCGGAAAAAACTCCTGAGTTTGATATGTTTTATCCGACGAGCGTCTTGGTCACGGGGCGCGATATCATCTTTTTCTGGGTAGCACGCATGCTCTTTGATGCGTTGGAATTTACAGGTTCGGTGCCGTTTAAAGAAGTCTTTATTCACGGGCTTGTTTTGGACAGTCAAGGACGCAAGATGAGTAAATCTTTGGGTAACGGCGTCGATCCTTTAAAAGTTATCAAAGAATACGGCGCGGACAGTCTGCGCTTTATGTTAATCACCGGCAATACTCCGGGTAATGATTTGCGCTATCGCGATGAGAGATTAGAGTCGGCGCGAAATTTTGCCAATAAAATTTGGAATGCGGCAAGATTTTCTTTGATGAATTTAGAGGATTATCAAGCGGACAGTACCTTAGCGCCGCAGTATGAGACGGCAGATAAATGGATCATCAGTCGCTATAGCGCGGTAAGCCGTCAAGTGACGGAAATGCTCGACCGCTATGAGTTGGGCGAGGCGGCCAGAGTGCTTTACGAATTTATCTGGAACGAATTCTGCGACTGGTATATCGAGTTGGTCAAACCGCGTTTATATGGCAAAGACACAGAGGAAAGCCGCTATGCAGCGCAGAAAACATTGGTCGAGGTTTTGCGCGGCAGTATGGAGCTCTTACATCCGTTTATGCCCTTTATCACCGAGGAAATTTGGCAGCATCTGCCGCATGAGGGCGAAACGATTATGCTGGCAAAATGGCCCGAGCAGGAGGAAAGTCTGATCAGTGCGGAGATCGACAAACAAATGGAATTAACGATCGAGGTTATCCGCGCGATTCGCAATCTGCGCAGCGAGATGAATGTGCCTTTAGGCAAAAAAGCCGAGGTTATCATTTGTGCCAATAACCCTGAATACACTGTTTATCTGAAAGACGGTGCTAATTATATTTTGAGCTTAGCCAGTGCGGAGAGCCTGAGCGTCGAGGAAACGCTTGCTGCGAAACCTACCCAGGCAGCGACGGCGGTCGTCCACGGTATCGAAATCTATCTGCCGCTCAAAGGTTTGATTGATTTGGATAAAGAAATTGCGCGATTGGAAAAAGAATTGACCAAAATGGAGGGTGAGATCAAGCGTATCGAGGGCAAATTAGCCAACGAGGGCTTTGTCGCCAAAGCACCTGCCGAGGTCATCGAGAAAGAAAAAGAAAAATTGGTAAAATATCAAGCCAGCAAAGAAGCTCTTTTAGTGCGTTTGGCGGAATATAAAGCCTAAAGATTAACCGGAATGTCTCCCAGACATTCCGATTTCTACATATAAAATTTTGTGAAAAAAGAGGTGAAAAAGATGATTTATCTGCCTATGCAGGTCGTGCCTGCTTTTGAGACGATACGAAAAAAATTAAATCTGCCTGCACTTGAGATAGATGAACTGCTTGATTTCAGCTTTCAGGCAGAAACGGTGAAACGCTATGATTTGAAAGCTTGGCGGCAGATTTTTAGCGATCTCTATCCTGAATATAGCCAAAAGGGATTGTTAGGTGCATATTATCAGACGTGCATGGGAGCAAGGTATTTGGATCGGTGGAAAAGAAAATTGGAAACTTTTCCGGCATGGGTCAGGCGCTTGCCTGAGGTCAGGCATATCAATGAGCATACACAGCAAATGATGAGCGAGGCTTGCAAAAGCCGTCATCGTCAGGAGATAATTGGGCTGGCGTTGGCGCGGATGGAAACGCTGGAGCGCAAGACGAAAAAATGCAAGCGGCTTCAATTTGCCGTCGCAGGCGAGGCGCGGCTTTTGGGCAATAAAGCCTGGTGTACCGAGTTTGAGAAGTTATTACCGAAAGGCATGCTCTATCATTACAGCTACAGCTATTTTTCGCTTTTGCGCGGCAGTGATCTTTATAAGCAATTACTCTGGGAGATGGTTGATTTTAAGCCTGTTTTGTACGATTATCGTGATAATATTTGGTCGGTGAGAAATTTTTCAGGATTTGACGGCGTGATTTGGGTAGGAGCTAAGGAAAAAATGCCGCAAAATTTGAAACGGCCGGTAATATTTTGCTCAAAAAATGCAGATAAGGCAGATAAAGAGCGCATCATGACCGAGTATAAAAAACTAAAGGGTGAATAAACGATAAAAATGAAATATTTACGCGAAAAAGCGGCTTGAGAAGAGAGCGGAAAAAGTTTGATTTTAGCTTGTGTTTTTTAAAAAGCTATGCTATAATATGACTAACGTTTTTTGACGGGCAAATAAATCAAAGGAGGGTCATATCATTTCAAGAAATAAGAAAGAAGGCACTGTCAGCGTGATTCCCTTGGGCGGCTTGGGTGAAATCGGCAAAAATATGACAGTGGTGAAATTTGATGACGAAATTTTAGTGATTGATGCGGGTCTTATGTTCCCGGAGGAGGAGCTTTTGGGCATAGATGTAGTTATTCCCGACATCAGTTACTTATTGGAGAACAGACAGTTAGTACGGGGTATAGTCTTGACGCATGGGCATGAGGATCATATCGGAGCGCTGCCTTATGTGTTGCGTGAATTAAATGTGCCGGTGTATGGCACAGCGTTAACGATCGGATTATTAGAGGCAAAATTGAAGGAAGCCGGAATCAAAGATGCTAAACTTCACGTGCAAAAACAGGGTACGCAGTTTAGAGTCGGGAAATTCAGGGTGGAGCTTTTGCGTACCTGCCACAGTATTCCCGATGCGTGTGCGATCGCTATTCACACTCCGTATGGAGTGATTTTTCATACAGGCGACTTTAAATTCGACCAAACTCCGGTCGATGGGAAGTTAACCGATTTTCAGCGCATTGCCGAATTAGGCTATAAAGGCGTGCTTTTGATGATGTCTGACAGTACCAATGCCGAACGCCCTGGCTACAGTTTGTCAGAAAAAATGGTCGGAAAAAGTTTCGACGATATTTTCCGCGGCATCGAGGGGAGAATCATCGTGGCAACCTTTGCTTCTAATGTCCATCGTGTGCAGCAGGTCATTGACGCGGCGTATAATTATAAGCGCAAAGTAGCTGTTGCCGGACGCAGCTTGGTAAATACGGTGAGCGTGGCGCAGGAATTAGGCTATTTGCATGTGCCGAAAAATTTATTGATTGAATTAGAGGATATTAACAAATATCCTGCCAATAAAGTTGTAATTATCACGACAGGATCGCAGGGTGAGCCGATGAGCGGGCTTTCGCGCATGGCGATGAGCGACCACCGCAAGGTGCAGATCATCAAGGGTGATACGATTATCCTCTCGGCGAACCCCATTCCAGGTAATGAAAAGCTCATTAACCGCGTGAGTGATTTGCTCTTTAAGCAGGGAGCTGATGTCATCCAGGGATCGGAGGCGAAAGTTCACGTCTCGGGGCATGCTTATCGTGAGGATTTAAAGCTGATGCTTAATTTAGTGCAGCCGAAATATTTCATGCCGGTGCACGGCGAGTACAGCAAACTGTTAAAACATGCGTTATTGGCCGAGGAAGTCGGCATGAGTTCGGAAAATGTCTTTGTCTCCGAAAACGGCAATGTGCTGGAGGTAAATGAGGATAAAGCTGCGATTACCGGCAAAGTAACCTCAGGACGCGTTTTGATCGACGGTCTGGGCGTCGGCGATGTCGGCAATATCGTCTTAGGCGACCGTAAGCAGTTGTCGCAGGATGGCATAGTGATCGTCGTGGTGACGATTGATAAGGAAAACAAGCAGGTTGTCGCCGGTCCTGATTTAGTGTCACGCGGATTTGTCTATGTGCGCGAGGCTGATGAATTGATGGATGAGGCGAAAGAAAGAGTCAACCAGTGCTTGGCGAAATGTATGGAGAAAAATATTACCGAGTGGGCAGGTCTAAAATCAGGTATTCGCGAAACTTTGAGCAAATATTTGTATGAAAAAACCCGCCGCCGCCCGATGATTTTACCGATCATTATGGAAGTGTAATTTAAGCTTGCGTTTTAAACGCAAGCTTTTTTGTGTAATTATAGGAAAATAAAAAAATACTCCGCAATTTTGCGGAGTATTTTCTGTGAGAAAATATGAGGTAAAACTTACGGTCTTAAACCCATGCCGCCTTCCAAGGTGATGGTTTCGCCGTTTAAGTATTTGAAGTCCGGAGATGCTAACTGGACGCAAACGCGACCGATTTCTAATTCGACATCGCCATAGTGACCTGCCGGAGGCATTTTGACGTTCGCTTTGAATGCCTCAGGATAATCCTGCTCAAATTTCTCTAACTGTGCAGTCCAAGCAAGTGGGCAAACGACGTTTATATTAATGCCGTCAGGACCCCATTCGTTGGTAGCTACACGGCTCAAGCCGCGGATACCCTCTTTAGCGGCAGCATAGGAGCACTGACCGTAGTTGCCGAACAAGCCTGCGCCGCTGGCAAAGTTGATGACGCTGCCTTTGGTTTCTTTCAAATAAGGATAGCAAGCTTTCATATAATAGAAAACTGCATATAAGCCGGAGTAAAGAGCTAATTCAAACTGCTCAGTGGTGTGATCTTTTAAAGGTACACCGGAAGCAGAGGCTTGGGCATTGTTAATCAAAACGTCGATACGGCCGAATTCTTTGATTGTCTCGTCGATAACATGCTGGACAGTAGCTTCATTATCCTGTCCCGGAGCGACATCTGCCTGCACCGGCAAAACTTTGATGCCGTACAAACGCTCTAATTCTTCTTTAGCATCAGTCAATTTTTTCACGTTACGACCGGTAATAACCAAATTTGCCCCTTCTTTTGCATACGCAGTAGCGATACCGTAGCCGATAGAGCCGCATTTACCGTTAGACAATACGGCGCGTCCGCCTCCGGTAATGATAGCTGTTTTTCCTGTTAAAAATCCCATTTTGAATTCCTCCTTTATTTATTTTCGATAGTCATATTATAGCACAAATACGGTAAAATGCAAATCTTCTTGTTTTATGTATAGTATTGTTTTATACTTATTTAATAATTGAAATTGATATATATAATACAAATGCGCTCGCGTAAAAATATATTTAATGCGCATAAAATGTGCAGTTTATGTATACATATGTAGCAACAAGCCAAAGGAGGGATAAGCCATGCTAAAAGAAAAAGACGATATATTCCGGCAAAACGCGTATGTTAATTATTATGATTATAAGAAATATCCTTTGGCAGGGGCGCATGAAGCGCGAAAAAAGAAAATGCGCCGCAAATTTTACGCCTCACTTGCCATCTTTGGCTTAATTATCGCAGTGCTGCACGGCGATATCGGCGATGAACAAATGAAAAAATTTTTCATGAAAAGTTTGAGCGAGGATGATATTTTGGCGCAAAGCGCCGTTTGGGCGGAAAAAGGGGTGGAGTTACTTTATAATGAGGCTGTACCGGCACTGGCTAACGGAAAAAATACGGAAAACAGTGCAAGAGCATCCTTGCCGCTGGCAGGGAGAGTGGTGAGCTCCTTTGGCTGGCAGAAAGCGGAGGAGAAATTTAACAAAGGCATCGTTTTAGAAACAGACGAGGTGAGCGCGGTCAAAGCCGCCTACGACGGCACAGTAGAGGAAATTTATAAAGATGGAGGGTATTATACGATAGTTTTAACACATGAGGGAGGATTAAAAAGTGTGTACGGAGGCTGCGCTTCAATCGTGGTGAAAGGAAACATGCGCGTGCAAAAGGGCGATATTATCGGCTACAGCGGTGTTTATCAAGTAGAAAAAAGCAGGATTTATTTCGAGATTACGCATTTTGGCGAACCTGTGGATCCGTTAAGCGTCGTAAGCGAAAAGCAAGTTTAGGCAAGAATTAAAAATATTGATTTGATCTGTCAGAATATTCTCTTGCACAATTACCGAGCAAGGTATAAAATAGGTAATATTGTGAGGGGGAGATAGATATGATGACAGCACTGCTTTTTATCGTGATGGCGATGCTGGGGACGATCGTGCAGACAGTGAGCGGCTTTGGCTTTGCGATTATTGCGATGATGGTGTTCCCGTTTTTAACAGGCAATGTCACGACTGCAGCCTCGATAGCGGGGCTTTTTGCTTTAACCAACGCGAGTATGAACGCTTATACTTACCGCGAGCATATCGAGTGGCGGATAGTACTTTTGCCTTTTGCGGCATATATGGTCTTTGGCACGATAGCTTTAGAGTGTATCGGCAAAATGAGCAACGAATGGATGATGCGCCTTTTAGGTGTAGCGCTAATTTGCGCCGGATTGTATTTCTTCTTTTTTCAAAGCCGTATTAAAATCAAACCTACGAAGAAAAACGCGTTTTTGGCAGGCAGTATTTCCGGTGTCTTGGGCAGTTTATTTGCCATAGCGGGGCCGCCGATGGCGCTATATTATACGATGCTTATCGAAAACAATAAGTATAAATATTTGGGGTGCATTAATGCGTATTTTCTTTTGACGAATACTTATATCTCGATATTGCGCGCGTGCAACGGCTTTTTGGGCTTGGTGGAAATTAAATGCTGGCTGGTGGGCTTAATCGGGCTTGTTTTAGGCAGAGTAATCGGCGGCAAGCTTTTGGACAAGGTGGATGGTGTATTCATCAAAAAAATCGTTTATGCGGTCACTATTATGAGCGGTATTTACTATATTATTTTTAAATAAAGTGCGAAGCTGCGTTTATTTTAGGATAAGCGCAGTTTTTTCTTGACAAGAAAAAAGAGAAGTGGTACAATTTGACGCAAATTAGTTGATAGTACAACTAATTTGCGGGAGATGAAAAGATGGATATTACGAAAAGAAAGATCACCAAAATCGCTCGCGAGGTCAATAAATTTACCGTGCGTACCTTGCGCGCGGAGGGCATCGGCGCTTCGGAGTTTGACGTTATCCATGCGGTGCGCAAGAATCCGGGCATTACGCAAGCAGAGATTTGCCGGATCACAGGACTGGATAAAGGGGCGGTCGCGCGTAAAACGGCGCGCTTGGAGGAAAAAGGATATCTTATCCGCGAGGATAACCCGGCTGACGGCCGCAGCAAGCTTTTGTATGCGACGGAGAAAGCGGGGAGTTTGAAAAATTCTAAGGCGCAGATCGAAACCTGTTTTTATGAGTGGCTGACGGAGTCGTTAAGCGCGGAGGAGCAGGAAAAATTTGCCCGACTTTTGGATATATTGTACCAAAGGTGTAAAAATGAAAGCAAGGCAGATTTTGCCGCGATGAGTCAACGAGTGAAAGGATTGGATGAAAATGACTAAGCAAAGTAAGCATTTGTCGCCGGCGCTGCTTTTTATTATGCTTTTTGGGATTGTAAGTTTGTTTTCTGATATGACGCACGAGGGTGCTTCGAGTATCCGCGGGGCGTATTTAGCGCTTTTGGGAGCATCGGCGGGGACGATCGGCTTTATTTCGGGTTTAGGCGAGTTAATCGGCTATTCCCTGCGGTATGTGTTCGGCAGGATCGCTGATAAAACGAAAAAGTATTGGTCGATGACGATTTTGGGCTATGTATTGGATGTGCTGGCGGTGCCGGCGTTGGCACTGGTTGGCGAGCATGGCTGGATTTTTGCCTGTGGATTGCTGGTCATCCAGCGCATGGGCAAGGCGATTAAAAAACCTGCCAAAGATACGATTATGTCCTTTGCCGCCTCGCAGGAGGGCGCGGGTAAAAGTTTCGGTATCCAGGAGGTGCTGGATCAAATCGGCGCTTTTGCGGGACCTGTGCTGCTTTATCTGGTGATGCTTTTTAAAACTGAGGGTACGACTTTTGAGATTTATTCTTTTTGCTTTGCCGTTTTGGCGATTTCAGGCTTTATTACGCTGATTTTATTGCTTTTGACGAAACACAAATTCCCCAATCCGGAGAATTTCGAGCCTGATCCTAAGGAATATGTGGCGTTTAAGATGAAAAAAGAGTTTGTTTTTTATATCGCCGGGATCAGCTTTTTCGCCTTTGGCTTTGTGGATTATTCGTTAATTATCATGCATGTCTCGAATAGCTTTGCCCATTTATCAAGCAATTTAGTCGAGGCTTCGAATTTTATTAATACAGGGACTTTGCCGCTTTTATATGCCGGGGCGATGCTGGTTGACGCGGTAGCGGCGCTATTTTTCGGATTAATGTATGATAAAAAAGGCGTGCGCGCATTGGTTTATTCGACGATTATTTCCTCTCCGGCTGCAGCGTGTATTTTCGGCACTGATTCCGTCGGTATGCTTTTGTTGGGTATTGCTTTATGGGGTGTCGGTATGGGCGCGCAGGAGTCGATTTTAAAGGCGGCGGTGAGCACTATGGTGCCGAAAATAAGTCGCGCGACAGGCTACGGGATATTTGAATTTTTCTTTGGCGTATTTTGGTTTTTTGGCAGCTGGCTTTTGGGCGTGCTTTACGATGTAAATATTACGGCGATGATCGCAGTTTCGGTTTTAGCGCAGTTGGCGGCAATCCCGTGGTATATGGCTTCGGCAAAATTAAGAGTGAAATAATTATTTACCTAAGCTTTACAAAAAGGCGTTTGCGGATTTTACATTTTTCGCTTATCATAAAAATGAGG
>QAKL01000060.1 GCA_003343815.1 Clostridiales bacterium | reverse complement strand
TCTGATGCGGTCAATCACATCTGGCAGGAGGAAATAGATAAATTAAAAAGTTGATTTGAGAAAGGATGATATTTATGCCTAATCCCCAGCAAAGCCTCTACCATAGCTCATTTGAGCACGACGCCTGCGGTATCGGCGCCTTAGTCAATATCAAAGGTCAAAAATCTCACCAAATCGTCGATGATGCCTTAAGCATCGTCGAAAAATTGGAGCACCGCGCCGGCAAAGACGCCAGCGGCGAAACCGGCGACGGTGTCGGCATCATCGTGCAGATTTCGCACAAATTTTTCGCCCCCATCGCAAACGAGCTTAAAATCGATATCGGTGAGGAGCGGGATTATGGCATAGGGATGTTTTTCTTTCCCCAGGATACCTTAAAACGCAATCAAGCAAAAAAAATGTTTGAAATCATCGCCGCCAAAGAAGGCGTAGAGTTTTTAGCTTGGCGCGATGTGCCATTAAATCCCGATATTTTAGGTAAAACGGCGCTAGATTGTATGCCGTATATTATGCAATGTTTCTTAAAACGCCCAAAAGATGTCGAAAAAGGCTTGGATTTCGACCGCAAACTGTACATCATCCGCCGCATTTTTGAGCAGAGCAACGACAATACTTACGTCGCTTCATTATCGAGCCGCACTATTGTCTACAAAGGTATGTTTTTAGTCAAACAATTACGCCGTTTCTACTTGGATTTGCTTGATGAAAACTACGACAGCGCTATCGCCATGGTGCATTCGCGTTTTTCGACCAATACCATGCCCAGCTGGGAGCGCGCCCACCCCAACCGCTTCATTTTGCACAATGGCGAAATCAACACCATCCGCGGCAATGTCGACCGCATGCTCGCCCGCGAAGAAACGATGGAAAGCCCCGTCATGCAGGAAGATATCGACAAAATTCTCCCCGTGATCACCGTAAGCGGCTCCGACTCTGCGATGCTTGACAATACTTTGGAGTTCTTAGTCATGAACGGCGTAGAATTGCCTTTAGCTGTCATGATGACTATTCCTGAGCCCTGGCGGCACGATAAAAATATCTCCCGTGAAAAACGCGATTTTTACCACTATTACTCCACGATGATGGAGCCTTGGGACGGTCCGGCATCTATTCTATTCACTGACGGTGACACAGTCGGCGCAGTCTTAGACCGTAACGGCTTACGCCCCTCGCGCTACTACATCACAACCGACGATAACTTGATCCTTTCCTCCGAAGTAGGCGTTTTAGATATCCCTGCGGAAAAAATCAAATTAAAAAGCCGTATCCAGCCGGGCAAAATGCTCCTCGTAGACACCAAAGCAGGCCGCCTCATTTCCGACAGCGAATGCAAAAATTATTACGCGACCCGCAAACCATACGGCGAATGGCTCGACGGACATTTAGTCGAGTTAGCCCAACTGCCGATCCCCAATAAAAAGGTCGAAAACCATACTCAAGAGGAGCGCGACCGCTTATACAAAGCATTCGGCTATAGCTATGAAGATGTGAAAAACGCCATTTTGCCCATGGCGAAAAACGGTGCCGAGGCGACTGCCAGCATGGGTATTGACGTGCCGTTGGCTGTCTTATCCGATAAGCATCAGCCGCTTTTCAATTATTTTAAGCAGCTTTTCGCTCAGGTTACCAATCCGCCCTTAGACGCTATCCGTGAAGAAATCGTCACCGACACATGCGTTTATGTCGGCAGTGACGGCAATTTATTAGAGGAAAAGGCAGAAAACTGCAACGTTCTCGAAATTCACAATCCGATTTTGACCTCGGTTGACTTGATGAAAATTAAAGCCATCAAGCGCCCGGGATTCAAAGTCGAAACCATTTCTCTTTTATACTACAAAAATACACCGCTTGAAAGAGCGCTGGATCATTTATTTGTCAAATGCGACCGCGCCTACAAAGAGGGCAACAATATCATCATCCTCTCCGACCGGGGCGTCGACGAAAACCATGTCGCTATCCCCTCGCTTTTGGCAGTCTCGGCGATCGAGCAGCATTTGATCCGCACCAAAAAACGCACCGCTGTTTCGATCATTTTGGAAAGCGGCGAGCCGCGCGACGTCCATCATTTCGCGACCTTGCTCGGCTACGGCGCCCGCGCGATCAATCCCTATTTAGCGCAGGAGTGCATTGCCGAGCTAATCGACATGAAGCTCCTCGACAAAGACTATCACACTGCGATTCGCGACTACAATTTGGCAATTTTGCACGGCATCGTCAAAATAGCCTCCAAAATGGGCATTTCCACCATTCAGTCCTACCAGTCCTCGCAAATATTTGAGGCAGTCGGCATCAAAGAAGACGTCATCAATAAATATTTCACCAACACCACCAGCCGCGTCGGCGGTATCGGTTTGGAGGAAATCGGCGAGGACGTCGAGTGGCGGCACAATCACGCTTTTGATCCCTTGGGATTAGGCGTTGACACCACATTAGACAGCGCCGGCGCGCACAAATTAAGAAACGGCGATAACAAAGAGGATCATCTCTACAATATCAATACTATTGTCGCTTTACGCGAGGCTACCCATAACGGCGATTACAACCGTTTCAAAGAATACACCGCGTTAGTTAACGATGAGTCCCGCCCGCATACCTTGCGCGGACTGCTCGATTTTAATTTCCCCTCTGACGGTGCGATAGATATCTCCGAGGTCGAGCCCGCCGCCGAAATCGTCAAGCGCTTCAAAACAGGCGCGATGAGCTACGGCTCTATCTCCCAGGAAGCCCACGAATGTCTGGCGATCGCTATGAATCGTTTAGGCGGCAAATCAAACTCCGGCGAGGGCGGCGAGCGCCCCGAAAGATTAGGAAGCGAACGTAATTCTGCCATTAAACAGGTCGCCAGCGGCCGTTTCGGCGTCACCAGCGAATATCTGATCAGTGCCAAGGAAATCCAAATCAAAATGGCGCAAGGCGCAAAACCCGGCGAGGGCGGTCATCTGCCCGGAAGCAAAGTTTATCCCTGGATTGCCGAGACGCGCCACTCCACGCCCGGCGTGTCCCTGATTTCCCCGCCGCCGCATCACGATATTTACTCTATCGAAGATTTGGCGCAATTGATTTACGATTTGAAAAATGCTAACGATCAGGCGCGCATTTCCGTCAAATTAGTCAGCGAGGCCGGAGTCGGCACTATCGCCTCGGGTGTCGCCAAAGCAGGCGCACAGGTCGTCCTCATTTCCGGCTACGACGGCGGCACCGGCGCCGCTCCCCAAAGCTCTATTCATAATGCAGGACTACCATGGGAATTGGGCTTGGCAGAAGCACATCAAACTTTGATTAAAAATAATCTGCGTACCCGCGTGCGCTTGGAAACCGACGGCAAATTGATGAGCGGCCGCGACGTCGTCATCGCCGCTTTATTAGGCGCGGAGGAATTCGGCTTTGCCACAGCTCCTCTGGTAAGCTTAGGCTGCGTGATGATGCGCGTCTGTAATTTGGACACCTGTCCCGCAGGCGTCGCCACGCAAAACCCCGAACTGCGCAAGCGCTTCTGCGGCAAGCCTGAGTATGTGATAAATTTCATGCTCTTTATCGCCGAAGAAATGCGCGAAATCATGGCACGCTTGGGCGTGCGCACCGTCGAAGAATTGGTCGGTCGTACCGATTTATTAAAAATGCGTGCCTCAAACGCGCATAAAAACGCCGCCTCCGTTAATTTAAGCTCTCTTTTACAGTCTGCCGACGTACCCGCGGAAAAACGCCATTTCCAAGCAAGCGATATTTACGATTTCGAATTGGAAAAAACTTTAGACGAGCAGATCGTCATCCCCTCTTTCGCCAAAGCTTTAAAAAATAAACAAAAGAAAACCTTGAAAGTAAATGTCTCCAGTATCAATCGGACATTCGGCACCTTATTCGGCGCGGAAATAACCCGCAAATGGGGCAATACCTTAGCCGACGATACCTTTATTATCGAATGTACCGGCGGCGGCGGTCAGTCTTTCGGCGCCTTTATCCCCAAAGGCTTGACCTTAAAACTCATCGGCGACAGCAACGATTATTTCGGCAAAGGCTTATCAGGCGGCAAACTAATAGTCTATCCGCCGAAAGAAAGCCGTTTCGCTCCTGAGAAAAACATCATCATCGGCAACGTCGCCTTATACGGTGCGACCGAGGGCGCAGCCTACATTAACGGCATCGCCGGCGAAAGATTCTGCGTGCGTAATTCCGGCGCTACCGCGGTAGTCGAGGGTGTCGGCGACCACGGCTGCGAATACATGACCGGCGGGCGCGTCGTCGTTTTAGGCCCTACGGGCAAAAATTTCGCCGCCGGCATGAGCGGCGGTATCGCCTATGTCTTGGATGAAAAGCACGATTTGTATTTGCGTTTAAATAAAACATTAGTCACGATGAGCACATTAAGCGAAAAACACGATATCGAAGAATTAAAGCAATTAATCACCGCCCACGTCGAGGCTACCGGCTCCGCATTAAGCGCAAAAATTTTAGCCGATTTCGAGCAGTATATTCCTTGCTTCAAAAAAATCATGCCTAATGATTATAACCGTATGCTTTCGGCTATCGGCCGCTTCGAAGAAAAGGGTCTTAGCCGCAGTGAAGCGGAATTAGAAGCATTTTATGAGATCAAAAGAGGCTAAAGGAGGAAAGAAAAATGGGAAAACCGACAGGATTTTTAGAATTTGCGCGTACAAACAATAAAGCAATCGCCCCTTTGGAGCGCATCAGTCATTTCAACGAATTTCATCCTCCGCTCTCTTTGGACGACCGTCAAAAGCAGGGCGCGCGCTGCATGAACTGCGGCGTGCCTTTCTGCCAGTCGGGAGCGATCCTCGATAATATGGCGACAGGCTGCCCTCTGCATAATCTGATCCCCGAGTGGAACGACGAAATTTATAACGCTAACTGGCAGCACGCTTTGGCTCGCCTTTTAAAAACCAATAATTTTCCTGAATTCACAGGTAGAGTCTGCCCCGCTTTATGCGAAGCAGCCTGCACCTGCGGATTAAACAGCGCGCCTGTCACCGTCAAAGAAAACGAGCTGGCAATAATCGAGCAGGGTTTTGCAAACGGCTGGATCGCGCCCCATCCACCCCAAACCAAAAGCGGCAAAAAAGTCGCCGTGGTTGGTTCGGGACCGGCGGGATTGGCCTGCGCCGACCAGCTTAATCACCGCGGGCATGAGGTCACCGTCTTTGAGCGCGACGACCGCGCAGGCGGACTTTTGATGTACGGCATCCCCAATATGAAGCTGGAAAAAGAAATAATCACCCGCCGCATTGATTTAATGACCGCGGAGGGCGTCACTTTCCACACCAACTCTGATATCGGGCGCAATATTGAGCCTAAAGAAATTTTGGCAAATTTTGACGCTGTCGTGCTTTGCTGCGGCGCGAAAGAACCGAAAGATTTAACAGCAGAAAACCGTGAAGCCGAGGGGGTATATTTTGCCGTAGATTATTTAAGCGGTGTCACCAAAGAATTATTAGGCGATAAACTGCCTGAAAATGCACAGCTTAACGCCAAAGATAAAAACATCATCATCGTCGGCGGCGGCGATACCGGCAACGACTGCGTCGCGACCGCTATCCGCCAGGGAGCCAAAAGCATAGTTCAGTTAGAGCGCTGGCCCAAGCCGCCCACCGAGCGCACCGCAGATAATGCTTGGCCAAAATGGCCGCGCGTTTTAAAGACCGACTACGGTCAGGAGGAAGCTATCGCCCTTTACGGTCACGATCCTCGAATCTTTCAAACGACGATCAAGCGCCTCATCACCGACGAAAATAATCACTTAACCGCCGCGGAAACCGTGCGCTTGGAACCATATATTGATCCTGTAAACGGCGCGCGCGATATGAAAGAAATCCCCGGCTCGGAGGAAATCCTCCCCTGCGAGATGATCTTGATTGCCGCAGGATTTAAAGGCGCCAACGATTACGTCGCACAGGCTTTCGGTTTGGACTCTACCGCGCGCCACACTGTAGCGACAGCACCAAACGGCTATCAGACTGCCAATCCGCAAATATTTGCCGCAGGCGATATGCGCCGCGGACAGTCCTTGGTCGTCTGGGCTATCGCCGAGGGCAGAGAGTGCGCCAAAGAAGTCGACCGCTATTTGATGGGCTACACCAACATGGTTTAAAAGTCCAAACTAAAATTTATGAAAAAATTTGCAAAAACCGCTTGACAGCTATTTCACTTTGTGATAATATATGCACTAATCTAAACAACAAAAGCACTGACCGAAAAGAAGTAAGAAGCAGAAATATTTGTAGAGAGTCGCCGGGCGGTGAAAGGCGATAATGAGTATGCCTCCCAAATACATTTCGGTAGCTGCACACCAAAAGCGCACGCAAGTAGGCTGTGACGGGTACGACCGTTATATCGCGGAGGCAATGATGGTTGCCTGACGAGTTTTGCATCGCGAGGTGCAATTAAAGCAAGGTGGTAACACGGTTTCAAAGCCGTCCCTGTATGAGGGACGGCTTTTTTGTGTTGTTCGTTAGAGAAAGGATCCGCTCTAACCCTTGTCGTCGTTTGGCCGCATATCTGTAAAACAACGAAAGAGAGGTTTGAAAAAATGTTTATTAAATGCTTAATTTTGATTCTGTTCTTTTCTCTGATGGTCGGTGTCGGTATTTACTGCCGCCGCCACACTTCCGATGTGAACGGCTTTGTCTTGGGTGGCCGCTCGGTAGGTCCGTGGCTCACTGCTTTTGCCTACGGCACATCGTACTTTTCGGCGGTAATCTTCGTCGGCTATGCCGGACAATTCGGCTGGAAATTCGGCTTGGCTTCCACTTGGGTAGGATTGGGCAATGCGTTTATCGGCTCATTATTAGCCTGGAGCATTTTAGGCCGCCGCACACGCTTGATGACGCAGCATTTAGACTCAGCGACCATGCCGGACTTTTTCGGCAAACGCTTTAACTCCCGCAATTTAAAAATTGCCGCTTCCGTCATCATCTTCATCTTCTTAATCCCCTACACCGCGTCTCTCTACAACGGCTTATCCCGCTTGTTCGGTATGGCGTTTAACATCGACTACACCGTCTGCATCGTCATCATGGCGATTTTAACAGGTGTTTACGTCACCTGCGGCGGCTACATGGCAACTGCAATCAACGATTTCATCCAAGGCATCATCATGATCGGCGGTATCATTATTATTATCGCCGCAGTTTTAAATACTAACGGCGGCTTCATGGGCTCGCTCGCCGCGTTAGCCCAGGTAAGCGACCCCTCCGTTTCCGATGTTCCCGGCGTGTTCGCCTCATTCTTCGGACCTGATCCGTTCTCCTTATTATGCGTAGTCATCCTGACCTCCTTAGGCACCTGGGGACTGCCGCAAATGGTACAGAAATTTTACGCCATCAAAAGTGAAAGCGACATCAGTAAAGGCACCGTCATTTCGACTTTCTTTGCGATCATCGTCGCCGGCGGCTGCTACTTCTTGGGCGGTTTCGGCCGCTTGATGAGTGACAAAGTCGATATCGCCGCTAACGGCTATGACAGCATCATCCCTGCCATGCTCCAAGACCTGCCCGATATTTTAATCGCAGTCGTCATCGTCTTGGTCTTGTCCGCTTCGATGTCCACTTTGTCCAGCTTGGTTTTAGCCTCCAGCTCGACTTTGACTTTGGACTTTTTGAAAACCACCGTCATGAAAGATATGAATGAGAAAAAACAACTGTTCTGCATCCGTTTCTTCATCATTATCTTTATCGCTATTTCGGTTGTGATTGCTATTTTGCAATACAAAAGCAGCGTCACTTTTATTGCACAGTTAATGGGTATCTCTTGGGGTGCCTTAGCCGGAGCTTTCTTAGCGCCGCTTTTATACAGCCTGTACTCCAAGAAAACCTCCAAAGCAAGCGTTTGGTGCTGCTTTATCTTTAGCACGGTAGTCATGACTGCCAATATCCTCTTCCGCGCTTCTTTCCCTGCAGTCCTCCAATCCCCTATTAACTGCGGCGCATTCGTCATGCTGATGGGCTTGGTCATCGTCCCGGTGGTAAGCGCTTTCACCAAAAAGCAAGATGCCCGTACCCTTGACGAATTTTTCTCCTGCTACGAGCACAAAGTATTAGTCGCAGCAAAAGACGCTTTAGGTGACGAAGCCGAATAATAACGAATAAAAATTTAAGCCTGCTGGATAACAGGCTTTTTTACGCACAAAAAAAGGCGTACCTAATGGTACGCCTTTTCGTGTCGATAATTATTTATCCTCGTCGCAGACAACGGCTACACCGTATTTGGAAACGGTTTCTTTGATATTTTCGCAGTTCTCGGTAGCAGAAAGGTTGATGCCGGTTTCTTCCACGTCGTCATCGGAGCAAACTACCTGTAAGCCTACTTTAGACGCTACAGTTTTCATCTGTTCGCAGTTTTCCTCGGGGATACCTAATTTTCTTGCATCGATTTCCATTGTAAGTTCCTCCTTTATTTATCTGATCATCTTACTGGGTAAAGCATTGGTAATTCATATATATAATATAGCATAGTGCTTGGGCAAATGCAAGAGTTATTTATCAAAAAATATTATAAATATATTATCTCAATTTATTAAGGCGGATTAAAATAAATTATATACCCATCCGCTTATTTTATGCACTTTTTAGAAGCTTATTATTAGCGAAAATACGCGCATTTTTATTATTATAACCAAATTTGCGGAGTATATAAAGCGTTAATAAATCGCATAAAAAAGGCTCGAGATCACCCGAGCCGCAGCATTTCTAAAAGCGTATCTCTTTCATTTAAAGTCGGCGCCTTTAAAATTTCTGCCAAAAGATACGCCAGCATTTCTCCGATTTTCGCGCCCTCATAGCCCAACGCCCGCAAATCGTTACCGTTTACCGCCAACTGCGAGATCTGATAGCAGTCGCCTCGGGCGATGATTGTATCCATGCGCGCTCTCAGCTGCGCAAAAAACGGCGTCATGCTTTTCATCTCCTCATTTTTAGCACCCATATCGGCTATTTTGACCTGAAGCAATCTCCCCAAGCTTTCAGCACCCATCTTGTTTAGTTCCATGCGAATACTGTAATCATCGTCTAAAATATGGTCATTGTGCGCTAAAATAAGTTTCACGACCTCTTTGGAGGTCTTTTTATCATAGTGCATCTGCTCCAAAAATTTTTCGGCGATTTCTGCCGACGGGATCTCGTGCAGCGGAAAGCAGTCGTTGCCATCAAAGCACTCCTCCCAGACGAATGGCTTACCGATATCATGCAGAAACATCGTCAGCCGCAAAGTCAAATCAGGCTCGATTAGTTCTACCGAGCGCACGATATGCCCGAACACATCGTAGCAATTAAAGGGATTATGCTGCGCAAAACCGTAGGTATGGCACATCTCCGGCAAAAAATAGCTGTATAATCCCAATTGATACATATCCTCCAGCCCTTGGCGGACATTAGGCGAAAGGAGGATTTTATTGAGTTCGACTTGGATACGCTCGGTCGCGATATTGCGCAATAAATAATTGCAGTCGCGTACTGCATCCTTTGTCCGCTCATCGTAGGTAAATCCCAGCACGCAGGCGAAGCGCACCGCGCGCAAAATCCGCAGCCCGTCCTCGTGAAAACGCTTGTAGGGATCGCCGACCGCTTTGATTACACCGTTTGCCAAATCCTCCAAGCCGCCAAAGCAGTCAACCACGCCTTTTCCCTGATTATACGCCAAAGCATTGATCGTAAAATCGCGGCGGCTCAAATCTAATGCTAAGTCGGAAGTAAAGGTGACTTCCTTGGGGTGACGGTTGTCCTCATACTCCCCGTCTATTCGATAGGTTGTGATTTCGATCGCCGTATGCATGATAATGACCGTCACCGTGCCGTGCTTCAGCCCGTTTAAAACCAAGCGATAGTCGGCAAAAGCGGCGATCATCTCCTCGGGCAGAGCATTAGTGCAAATATCCCAGTCGCCGGGCTCGCGTCCCAAGATACTGTCACGCACACAGCCGCCCACCAAATACGCCTCATAACCGTGACGCTCCAAAATTTCCAGCGCTTTTTCGCACGGTGCGGGAATATTGATCTCGATTTGCACTGCTCTCCCCTCCTTTAATTACTGCTCGTTTTTCTGCTTCTGCGCTTTTTCTTTCAATTTCTGCAAACGCGCCATTTTATCGTTCGTATCGTGAAAATTAGCGTTCGCTTTGTGCGTTTTGTCGCTTGAAGTATGCCATTTGCTTTTATTGCGCGGAGTTTCGTAAACATTGTTACCCATTTATTTCATCTCCCTCGCCGAAAGCCTCACCTGTCACTTTATTTTCGACCCAATTTTGCAATTCTGCCAGTCCCTGACCTGTTTCGGCGGAAAAAATGACAATTTCCTGCTCAGGCACGGTATTCATCGTCGTTTTTAGCAGCTTTAACTGTTTAAGCCATTGCCCTTTCGAAATTTTATCCGCTTTAGTCGCCACGATCAAAGTCGGCAGATTTTTGCTCATGAGCCACTCATACATACTCACGTCGTCCTTGCTCGGAGCGTGCCTGATATCTACGATCTGGATCACGCCCTTCACTTCGGCGCAACCGCCCAAATAGCGGTCGATGAATTTACCCCACTCCTCTTTGACGCTTTGGCTTACTTTAGCGAAGCCATAGCCCGGCAGATCGACAAAGTAAAACTGATTAGTGTTAATCCGATAGAAATTCAACGTCTGTGTTTTACCGGGCTTGCTGCTGGTGCGAGCTAAATTGCGGCGGTTGATAAATTTGTTGATTAACGATGACTTGCCGACATTACTGCGCCCCGCCAAAGCGATTTGCGGCAGATTGTCTGTCGGATATTGCTTGGGGCTGACGGCGCTGATGATAAATTCCGCATTTTTGATAATCATTTCTGCTCGCTCCCCTCCGCTGCTAACGCCCAATCCAGTACTTCTGTGATATTATCCGCCAAATGAATCGTCATTTCTTTGCGGATCTCCGCAGGGATTTCCTCCATGTCCTTTTTATTGTCGATCGGGATGATGATTTCGCGGCTGCCAGCGCGGTATGCCGCCAATGATTTCTCCTTTAACCCGCCAATCGGCAAAACTTTCCCGCGCAAAGTCATCTCGCCTGTCATCGCGATATCGCGTCTGACCGCACGTTTCGTCAGCGCCGAAACCATCGCCGTGACCAAAGTCACGCCCGCAGACGGTCCGTCTTTAGGGACGGCACCCTCCGGCGCGTGGATATGCACATCGATTTTTTCATAAAAATCTTTTTCCAAACCCAGCTTATCCCAGATACTGCGGATATAGCTTAGCGACATCTGCGCTGATTCTTTCATCACATCGCCTAATTGTCCTGTAAGCAGCAAATTGCCCTTGCCCGGTAAAATTGAAACCTCGATCGGCAGTAATTCGCCTCCTGCCGCCGTCCACGCCATGCCTGTCGCTACGCCGATTTCGTCCTTATCTAAAAGCTCACTGTGCGTATAGCGCGGCACGCCTAAATATTTCGCCAAATTATCCGCCGTGATGCGCGCGGATTTTTTCTTGCCGGAGGCGATATCCATTGCCGTGCGGCGGCAAAGCGCGCCTAATTTGCGCTCCAATCCGCGCACGCCTGCCTCTCTGGTGTAATTTTGGATGATTTTCATGATCGCCTCATCCGTTATCGAGATCTGGCGTTTAGTCAGTCCGTTTTCCTCGACCTGCTTGCCCCACAGATGACGGCGCGCGATCTGTAATTTTTCCGCCTCCGTATAGCTCGAAAGCTCGATGATTTCCATACGGTCAAGCAGCGGCTCGGGGATATCCTGCAAAGAATTAGCCGTCGTTAAAAATAACACTTTCGATAAATCAAAGGGCGCTTCGATAAAATGATCGCTGAACGTTTTATTTTGCTCCGGATCCAAAACCTCGAGCAGCGCCGCTGCCGGATCGCCACGGAAATCGCTCGCCATTTTATCGATCTCGTCAAACAAAAATAACGGATTAGCGGATTTCGCCTCGCACAAGCCCCTGATAATGCGCCCAGGCATCGCGCCGATATAAGTACGGCGATGACCGCGGATTTCTGCCTCATCGCGCACGCCGCCTAAGGACATGCGCACAAAATTTTTATTTAGCGCGTCTGCCACCGAGCGTGCCAGCGACGTTTTGCCCACGCCGGGAGGTCCGACCAAGCAAATAATAGGACCTTTGCTGTCTTCTTTCAGCTGGCGCACCGCCAAAAACTCCAATATGCGCTCCTTGACTTTTTCCAAACCGTAATGATCGCGATCCAGAATCTTCTGCGCGTTATTGATATTTTCCTCATCTTTGGTATAAATGCCCCACGGCAGATCCAGCACCCAATCCAAATAATTGCGGATCACCGCATAATCCGGCGAAGCCACCATCGTGCGGTTTAAACGCTTGACTTCCTTGTGCAGCTTTTCCTCGACCTCGGGCGGTAGATCCAGCTGCGCGATTTTTTCGTTGATCTCCTGGATTTCGACAGTTTTGTCCTCGCTGTCGCCCAGTTCCTCGTTAATTACCTTGATTTTTTCGCGCAGGTAATACTCCTGTTGACCTTTGTCGATGCTCTCTTTGACCTTTTGGTTAATACGGTTTTCTAATTCCGCCAATTTTTCCGCACGCACAAAATAGGCTAACAACAATTCCAATTTTTCGCTCAAACTGTCGGCGGCAAAAATCGCGTATTTTTCCTCCACCGTCGCGAAAATCAAATTAGCGATCAAGCCGATTTTGATTGGGATATCTGCCGCGTTTAATGCTTGGCGCGCCTGCTCTTTGCTAATTTTGGCGTTTAAACGGCTGTAATGCTCAAAATAACTTTCGACCGAGGCCATCGCCGGCGCGATGATCTCGACATCCTCGCCCTCATCCTCAAACGCCGGCTGATAGACGATCTCGATATACGGCTCAAAGCTCAAATATTCCTTGGCCTGCACCTTTTCCAAGCCTTTCACCGTAATGCGCATCCCGCCGCCCGGCAGATAAATCACCTTTTTAATCTCCGCCAAAAGCCCATAGTAATACAAATCGCTCTGCAAAGGCTTTTCGACTGCCATGTCCTTTTGCGTCACCAAAATGACGCGGTTATCGTCCTTTAAAGCCTGCTCAATCGCGTTTATCGACTGATCGCGGCCGATCTCCAGATTAAATTCGCTATAGACAAAGCCTACCGCGCCGCGCATCGCGATCGCCGGATAGACATTTTTTTCAAAATTATCGACGATTTCCGCGTCTGTCTCCGCAGATGAAAAATCATCGTTCAAATTCATTTCTTCCTTCATTTACCGCACCTCTGCTCTCGCTTAATTTACGGGGCAAAAATAAGCCTAAAGCCCCTAAGTATAATAACTATAGTATAAAGAAATTAAGCGTATTTTGCAAGGTGTTTATTTGAAGAAATTTTAATCCCAATAATTTTCTCCTTATCTGGCCGCTCTCTGCAGACTTTCGCAGCTTTTGGGATTCTCATTTTCCGCCTCTATAAAAGCGATATCAAATACCTCCTGCACATGGCTCACCGCGATAATTTCGATCGGCAAATTGTTAAAATTGCTCTGGTAATTATCCAGCGGAATAATTACTCTCTTTAAGCCCATCTGAATAGCCGCCTGGATTTTATCGCTCACGCCGCCCACGGGTTTCACTTTGCCGGTGATAGCGATCTCCCCGGTCATCGCCAGATAATTATCCACCGGCAGATTATTAATCGCCGAATAAAGCGCCACCGCCATCGTCACCCCTGCCGAGGGACCGTCGATAGGCATCCCTCCCGGGAAATTGAGGTGGATTTCATATTCATCAGGTCTGACATCGTAAAACTTTTCCAAAACCGTGAGGACATTTTCCGCCGAGCTTTTCGCCATGCTTTTGCGGTAAAGAGACTGAGTTTGTCCTTTCAGTTCTTCCTCCTCCACAATCCCTGTAATCGTTAAACTCCCGCGTCCTTTAGCTGTTTTAAGC